>DATAIM010000201.1:0-6363 GCA_036262655.1 Gemmatimonadaceae bacterium
CTCCGCCGGCGAGTAAACTTTTCCCGCCACGAGCGTCGATCTCAACTCTTTGAACATTTGTTCAACCGCCTCTCGTGCATAATATCGATCCTCCGAGACGCGCTCGATCTCACCAGCCCTCTCGAGCCGTCGCAGCATCGCGAGGGTCGTTCCACCAAAGCGCGCAGCGAGATCACCAACACTTGGAGGCTCAGCGGCACGAATGCAAATCTCATGCAGAATCGCGTCGCTGAGCTCCTGCGCCCGCTGATCGAGCCGGGAGGTCCAGCCGAAAGGCTTCGCAAGCGAGCCGGCCAGCTCGATCCGTTGCCCTTCCTGAAGACGACTCAGCGCGAGATCGACAACCTCCGACGGAGCGCTGATATTCGCCCTCACCGTCTGCAGTGAGACACCCGCTTCCAGCGGATGGTTTGCCATCGCCGTCAAAATCGCGTTTTCGATGGATGCCTCGATTGTCAGCAGAGTCTCGCGCAGAAATGCGCGATCACCCGCTATGACAGCATCCAATTCGTCGAGGGCAATTCGTGCAGCGGCTGGCGAAAGTCCAGTGCGAAGTGGAATGACCTGAAGCTCGACACCGTCAGTGCCCGCATTCTCGAGCAGCTGTCGCATCCCATTCGACCGACCCAACGCCGGGTGTCGCCGTGATCGTCGGTGTTTTCGAGACGGGGGATACGGATCGATGACTGTACCGCCGCCGATTGTACGCGCTGGCGAGGGGAGGCGCATCACGAAGCGATCACCAGCTCTCGAGACAAGTGGCTCGTCGAGGATCAGTCTCGCGAGCACCACTCCGTTTTCCTTTCCGAGCGCGGCAAATCTCGCGTCAGTGTCGCTTGTACCAATGTGAACTCTGACTCGCGTTCGCGGGGTTGGCATGAACTCATCTACCAGAGACAAACGCGTCTCCAGCTCCCGGGTTGGCACCCAGGCGGCATCAGCGACGATTACGCATCCGCGAGGGACAGCGCTCACCTGGCAATCCGCGAGAGCGATTGCGGCCCGCATGCCTGCCTCGGCGCATTCTACCGGGCGATCGTGGCATTGAATCGCTCTGACACGCGACGCTTCTCCTGTCGGCTGGACGATCACGATCGAATCCCGCAGCACCGCACCGCTCCACACCGTGCCCGTCACGACAGTTCCTGTGCCTTTCACACTGAAGGCTCGATCAACAGGCATCCGGAACAGATCGCGCACCACCGTGCGATTCGCGGTTTCGCTCGACGCGCGCGCGATCGCAAGACGCAGCTCTGAAAGTCCGGAGCGGGTGACCGAGGATACGGGAAAGACTCCCGCCAGCTCGAGTGAGGTTTGGTGCACGAGGTTCGAGACATCTTCGGAAACCAGCTCGAGCCATTCGTCTTCTACCAGATCACGCTTCGTCAAGGCAACGATGATCCTGGAAACTCCCAGGAGATCGAGGATCGCGAGGTGTTCCCTCGTCTGAGGCATTACCCCCTCATCGGCAGCGACGACCAGCAAGGCAACGTCGATTCCGCTCGAACCGGCGAGCATCGTTCGCACAAAGGCTTCGTGGCCAGGGACATCCACGATGCCCACGATCTCGCCCGAGTCGAGCGCGAGAGGCGCAAAGCCGAGGTCGATCGTTATTCCCCGTCGCTTTTCTTCCGGCAAACGGTCGGTGTCAACTCCTGTGAGCGCCCGCACCAGCGCAGTTTTGCCGTGATCGATGTGGCCAGCGGTTCCCAGAATCACGCTGCGGTCCAGGCGCCCTGTTCCCAAACTCGATACGCGCGGAGCTCGCGATCGCTACCCATGTGCTCCTGTACGAATTCGCGAAGGAGGCGTTGGTGCGCACGGCTGGCCGCGCGGTCGAGAGCTGGTGCGCGCCCACCGTCCATCCACTCTCTCAACGCGTTGCGCGCGGCGGGCGGGAGCACGCGACTGCCGGTTGCATCGGCACTGCACCGCGGACACAGCGCTCCTCCTGCCGAGTGTGAGAAACTCACTCGCGAGACGGGGTCAAGGGGCGCGTGACAATTTGCGCAGACGTCGAGTGCGGGCGTGAAGCCCAGGGTCGCAATCATGTGCCACGCGCCGGCGAGCGCTGCGTCGATGGTCTCATCGGAGGGAGCGACAGCGAGGCGGTCAAGTGCCATCTCCACAACATCGAACAATGCGGGTGCCGGCTCGTCGCTTGACGCACGCAGGGCGAGCTCCGCCATCATCGATGCAGCGGTGAATCGCCCGACATCCAGCGCGAGTCCGGCGCGTGCACGTGTGACCTCGAGCGAAGCGAGTACCTGGAGCTCCCGATTAGGCTTCATCTGGATTTCCGCCGTACCTTGAGCGAACAGATCGACAGCGCTTCCGAACCGCTTCCGCGAGTTTCGCGCTCCCCGTGCGAGAACTGACTGGATTCCGGCCTCGCGCGTCATGAGCCGGATGATGCGGGAGGTTTCGAGGTAATCGAATGCGTGGAGAACCAACGCTTCCGTGACGAGCGTTGCCATCCGTGCAATCTAAAGGCTGCCCGTGTACCGTGCCCCGACGAGAAGCACGCGTCCTGGCGCACGAAAATGAAGCACATCTTCATATTTTTTGTCGAACGCGTTGTCGACTCTCACAGTGACGCCGACCGAATGCCTGCGCGACGCATCACGGAACACTTCCCTGCTCGCCGCCAGATCGAGCTTCGCATACGCGGGCAGCGTGACCGTGGGCGAGGGGAACTCCACAAAATCGAGATCAGGACGCTTCCCGACGTAGCTGACCGTTGCCGATATGCCGTCTACGCTCCGTCGCGACCAGGCCACGGTCGCGTTCGCTGAATGCGATGGGCGACGCAGCAATGCCTGGCCCGCCTTCAGATCACCCGAGTAGGATGACGAGACTTTCGTCACACGTGGATTCACATACGTGTACCCTGCGACCGCCGACCATGCTTGATCCGGCCGCCACGCCACCTCGGCCTCATACCCGTTCGCCTCCGCCTCGGTGAGGTTGGCGTAGTTTCCGAGGAAATTCGGGGGACCGCCGGGAACATACTGAATCAGATCGCTGAACCTCTGGTTGAAGTAGCTTGCCGAAACGGTGAGCACGCTCGCCACGAGACTTTGCTCGAGACCCAATTCCCATGAACGGGTTCGTTCCGGTGACAGATCAGGACTTCCCTTCGTGTAGAGCGTAGGGCGAAGCTGGTTGAACGCGGGGGCGTTGAATGCGGTGCTGAGCGATGCCCGAATACGTGACGACGCGGCGATGGCGATGCTCGTGCCAACCCGATATGTGGTAAATGCGTCGTAGTCGGAATTGTCGTCGCGACGCGCAGCGACCGTGTAAGCCACCCGTGGACCGAAAGCACCAATCAGCTCCGAATACAGCGCGGTGTTGTGCCGCTCGGCGGAGAAAGTGGAGGTGGGGGTACCTTGTGCGCCGACCGGGCCTGCCTCATCGCTGCTTCGCTCGCGCTCATTGAGGTATTCAAGGCCTATGTTGAGCGTCGAGGATGGCGCAACGTCGATGACGACCCCGCCTTCCGCAGTGCGGCGCTTGTTTCGCGCGCGCGAGGCAAAGCGGCGCGTAGACCCTGCCCCACCAGGCGCAATAACGCGGTCAGCATCCTCAGTGAGGTCCGAAACATCGTTGGTACCGAGGAGAAGTCTCGCTTTGAGACCCCGCGCAAGCCGCGTTGTAGCGTCGAGGCCTACCGTCAGTCGATGCTGGACGCGATACGAATCCGAATCCACCGGTGCCCCCGTGTAATCCGTTGGATAGTGGAACTCGGCCGCGGTGTAGCGAGCGGTGAGAAGCGCGTCAGAGCCATCGCGCGGCGTCACGCCGGCTGAGCCACTGAGGGTACCGTTGTAATAGTCGTTGTTGAACGACAGTATGCCGTCTGTAGTGTGAGCGCCGCCGCCAACTGAATAGCGAACGCGGGGAGCGCCACCGCTGACCTCCAGCGCTCCTTCCCTCGTCCCATACGTGCCCGCGCGACCATCCGCGTGAATCGCGAGAGGCCCGCGGCCTTGTCGTGTGAAGATTCGAACGATTCCGGAAATTGCATCGGCACCGTACACCACGCTGGCGGGCCCGCGAACAACTTCGATGCGATCGATATTGTCCGTGGTGAGATGGCTGAAATCGAAATACCCTCCGGGCGCATTTACCGCAATGCCGTCGATGAGGACTTTCGTATACCGGCTCTCGCCGCCGCGAAAAAAGAGAGACGTCACCGATCCCGGAGAGCCGTTCTGAACGAGAGCAGCTCCTGGAACGAGATGGAGCGCGTCGACCACACGACTAATTCCACGCAGCCGCAGCTCCTCTCCTTTCAGTATCGTGACCGCCTGCGTAAGCGACGAGCGCATTTGCGGTGTCTTTGTGGCGGATACCACGATTGTGGTCAGCGTGTCGGTGTCCGGCACCTGCGAGCTGGCCCCACTTGACGCGAAAACAAAGGCAACAAAAGGAATGACGGGGAGAAAAGCGGATCGAGCTGACATATTGAGCGCCCTGAAGGTTGGAAGAACGTGATGAGCTGGTTTCATCTGTCGGAGTGACGCCGTCGCAGAGGGACGAGCGATGGTGCACCGATGGCAGGATCACGAGTGATGACCAGCGGCCACTCGTATACCTGCTCGAGGAGGGACGCCTGCATTACCTGGCCGGGGTTACCCGCGGCCGCGACGCGTCCGTTGTGGAGCAGAACGACATGGTCGGCGAAGCGCGCGACCAGATTGAGCTGATGGCTTACGATCAGAATCGCGAGGCCGTCGACGGCGAGTGAATGGAGCAGCTCGAAAAACGACATCTCGTGCGCGAGATCCAGGAACGTGGTCGGCTCGTCGAGCACGAGCGCAGATGCTTCCTGTGCAAGGGCCCGCGCGATCCTCGCGCGCTGCCACTCGCCCCCCGACAGCTCGTCGGTCCGCCGGTGAGCGAATTCGGCTACTCCCGCTCGTATCATTGCCGCTTCGACCGCATCGTCATCGGGAGACGCAGGCGTTCGCCACAAGCCCAGTCGCGGAAACCGGCCGAGGGCAACGTACTCGGCGACGCGCATCGGGAAGGCGAGCTCTTCCCGCTGAGGAGCGACAGATACTCGCAGGGCAAACTGCTGACGAGAAACCGAATCGAGTCCAAAGCCATCCACCAAGATCGAGCCACTCTCGAGGGGGACGCGGCGGAGCAAGGCCCGGACGAGTGTCGATTTCCCGCTTCCATTGGGGCCAGCGACTGCTGTTATCAGACCTCCTTTCGCCTCGAACGAAACCCGATCGATCGCCCGTTCATCTGCGCCGGGGTATCGCGCGGATGCCTTTTGAAAGGCAATCACGCCGCTCGCCTCAACTGCGCGAGGAAAAACGGTACGCCGAGCACGGCGGTCACCGCGCCGAGAGGAAGCTCGCCGGGCGGGACGATCGTTCGCGCGACGAGGTCGGCAGCCACCAGAAGAGTCGCACCGATGATCGCTGCAGCGACGAGCAGCGGACGATGATGCCGTATACCTGCCGCCCTCACGATATGGGGGACGATCAATCCCACGAACCCGATCAAACCCGCAGCTGCAACTGTCGCCGCCGCCAGCAGAGCGGCAAGCAGGTACATCCTCCTCGTTGCGGTTTCAACATCGACGCCCAGCGCCGCAGCCGGTTCGTCGCCGAGCGCGAGGATGTCGATCTCGCGAGCCCAGTAAACGATAGCCGCGCCGCCCGCCGCGATGTACACAGCCAGCCATGCAACGGCTCCCCACGAGGTGTCGGCAACGGAGCCCATCATCCACCAGAGAGCGCCACGAATGGTGTTTGGCGGGGCGTTGGCGAGGGAGATCATTATAACTGCGTTGGCGAAGGCACCAATCACTACGCCTGCCATCAGCAGCGTCCGTGGATCACCGCGTCCAACAGTGCCCGCCGCCCGCGCCACCAGAAGCGCGAGAACGACGGCGAGAGTGGACCCCGCAAACGCGGAGATGCCGATGATGCCACTCGATGTTGCGTGCAACGCGAAGGCCATCACCGCTTCAACAGCCGCTCCTCCGGAGACGCCCAGCAAATAGGGCTCGGCGAGTCCGTTCCGGAGCGTGCCCTGAAGAGCACCCCCACTCATGCCGAGGCCAGCTCCCACGAGAAGCGCGAGAAGAATCCGTGGTAGCCGAAGGTTGCGAATGATGGAGACCACCGCTGGATCTCCCTGCCCCTGTATTGCTGAAAGAATATCTCCCGCCGCGATGTGAATCGCGCCTGTCCCCAGCGCGATCGCGCAGAGCGCGATCAAGGCGGCAATCATGGCAGGCCAATGCCATGCGCGGTGAGTCACCGGTCAACGGCTCCCGGGTGCAGCAACCGCGCGAGCGAAACCGCGGCCTCACCGAGACGCACCGAGGGACGACCAACG
>DATAIM010000202.1:0-3393 GCA_036262655.1 Gemmatimonadaceae bacterium
AGGCGATCGAGTGGGCCGACGCGCTCAACGTCCTCCGGCTCCAGCTCGAGCGTATGATCGCCGGATACATCCCGTCGAGCCGCGAATACAATCGTGTATTCGGCGTCACACGTGAGCGGCTGAACCGCGCACCGCACGACATTCTCATCCTTCATCCCGGGCCCATGAACCGTGGGGTCGAGATCGACTCCGACGTCGCTGATGGCCCTCACAGCGTGATTCTGCACCAGGTGACGAATGGTGTCGCCATTCGCATGGCCGTCCTGTATCTGCTGGCGGGGGGCCGTCCCGAGCTCGCCGAAGCAGCGAAGGGAGGCGGTCGCTGATGCCTCGGCCGCTTCTGCTTCGAGGCGGGCGGGTTCTCGATCCATCAAGGAACGTCGACACCGTCGGCGACGTGTTCATCAGCGACGGCAAAATTGAAAGCTCCGGAGAGCGGCTCGGGGATCCGGACGGTGCGCAGATCGTGGATTGTGATGGTTTGATCGTTTCGCCCGGATTCATCGATGTGCACTGCCATTTGCGCGAGCCGGGCAGGGAAGATGTGGAGACCATTGCGAGCGGGGCCCGGGCCGCGGCCGCCGGCGGATTCACCGCGGTGTGCGCCATGCCGAACACCGATCCGGTAACCGACAACCAGGCCGCGGTCGGTTTCATCATCCGGCAGGCACAGCGCGCCAATGCCGCGCGGGTTCACGTCATTGGTGCCATCTCCGTGGGGCAGAAGGGTGAAACGCTCGCCGAAATGGGCGAGATGGTCGCAGCAGGCGCGGTCGCCGTCAGCGACGATGGTCGCCCTGTCGTGAGCGCTCACCTCATGCGAACCGCACTCGAATACGCGAGGAGTTTCGGGATCCCCGTGATCGACCACTGCGAGGAGCCGACACTCGCGAATGGTGGGTCGATGAATGAGGGCTTCGTCAGTGCGCGTCTGGGATTGAAGGGTATTCCCTCAGAAGCGGAGGAGATCATGGTGATTCGTGACATCCTCCTCGCGCGTCGGACAGGAGGTCACGTCCATCTGGCTCACATGAGTACGCATGGCTCGGTCGAGCTGATCCGCTGGGGCAAGGAGCGTGGTATCAACGTAACGGCCGAGGTCTGTCCGCATCACATCTCGCTGACGGAAGACCGCGTTCTCACGTATGACGCGAATGCGAAAATGAATCCCCCGCTCAGAACCGAAAAAGACGTAGAGGCTCTGCGGGATGCGGTGGAGGACGGAACCATCGATATGATCGCGACAGATCACGCGCCCCACCATTACGACGAGAAGGAGCGCGAGTTCGCCGATGCGCCCAATGGGATCGTCGGACTTG
The DNA here is from genome assembly GCA_036262655.1 of Gemmatimonadaceae bacterium. Classification (GTDB taxonomy): domain Bacteria; phylum Gemmatimonadota; class Gemmatimonadetes; order Gemmatimonadales; family Gemmatimonadaceae; genus UBA4720. The sequence continues at coordinate 1,320 of DATAIM010000202.1, forward strand.
AAACGGCTCTTGCCGTCTGCGTCACGAATCTCGTCGAGACACGGCACATCGATTTCGGTACTCTGGTCGAAAAGATGTCGTGCGCTCCAGCACGGCTGTTTGGCCTGCCAGGGGGTACACTGGCGGCCGGGTCACCGGGGGACGTAACGGTTTTCGATCCGGCACGAAGCTGGCGCGTGGACCCGTTGGGGTTCCTTACGAAAGGCCGGAATACGCCATATGCCGGCAGCACGCTCATCGGGCGCGCAGTGTGCACCATCGTCGGCGGCAGCATGGTGCACCGATCTGGCACGAACGAAAGGGCATGAACCAATCGGCCCTCACGGGGTGAAACAGGAATGAGTAAAGCGAAAACCAATGCGCTGGATGCGCTCCGGGCGCTTATCGCGGAACGACAGCAGTACGAGCAGTGGATCACAACGCTCGAGGCAAAGAAGGAAGGCACGCCGGAGCATGTGTTCGAACGCGTGAAGTCTGACTATCTCGGGCGACTGGAGCGGGTCGTGAAAGAGATCCGCGGTCACGCAGAAGAGCTCCAGCTCAGCATCTCGGCCCTGTCGTCGAGGCTGGTGGAAGTGGCGAGAGAGGAAGACACCCGCCGCGAAGGACTGCAGGAAGCGGAGCTCCGCGCTGCTGTAGGCGAGTACGAGCAGCAGGAGTGGGAGCAGCTCCGAAACGAGGCTGAGGCAGCGCTGGAGAAAATCGGCGCAGACCGCGCTGCGCTCGATGGCCAGCTCGCCGAATTGCGCTCGATTCAGAAGCTGAGCGAAGTCAGCACGATTGGCTCGGCGCCCGAATCCACCGAGGCTGAGCCAGCCCCCGTCGACCGTTCGAGCGAGCTCAAGCAGGGCGCGGGGGCAGCAAGCCCGGATACGCCTCAAACGGCGCAGCCGATTCCGTCGGCTTCGCGTGCATCGTCGCCCACCGCTGAATCCGCAAATCAATTCGCGGTGCCGTCCGACGGATCAGGATCCTCCGTGCGGGTTTCACCGCCGGAGCGTGCGATTGAGCGACCGTCTTCGCGGCTCGGTCAGAGCCAGGAGAGGCTTCCTCTGGAGCCAGTGGTTTCAGCGGCGCCAGCTGGTGACGCAGGGCAGCGGGCGAAGTCTTCCAGGACTCCTCCCCGCGGCTTATCGGCGGTTCGCCGGTCCGAGGCAGCTAAGAGCGATCAATCGAAATCGCTCAAGTGCCCCGAGTGCGGAACCCCGAATTATCCTACCGAATGGTACTGCGAGCGGTGTGGAGGCGAGCTGGCTACGATGTAGCCTGAGCGTTGGCCTTTTTCGCCATCCGGCTCTTGTGACGGGCGGCGGTGTTCTTGTGGATGAGTCCCTTGCGCGCGGCGCGGTCGAGAAGTGTCACGGCGGCGGTAAGATCCTCGCCGGATGGCGCTGCGACATGCGCCTTCTTCAATGCTGTCCGCAGCGCAGAACGCTGCGCGCGATTCCGCGCCATGGCAGCTCTGGACTTACGCATGTTCTTTTTCGCGGACGCAATATTCGGCACTCAGATCACTCCATACAGTCGGGGGGGTAGGCGCTCGTACAGCCTCGAAGAATACCTGGACGCTCCGTTCAAATCAATGGGCGACGAGGAGCAGGTATGGGTCGGTTTGAACGCTACCCCTTGGGGAGGATTGCGGACCCAGGATCGAGGGTCTTCGAGGGTTAAGGACTACAGACTTTGCGGCCTCAGGACCAACTACAATCGACGATCGGCGATTAATTGCGGACTGAGGAGATCGAGGACTGAGGACATCCAGTCGGGAATGCGTGGCTGCGCAACGGAACAATGCCACGCGGTCGTTTCCGGTGATGGGCGCGTGGGGCTCCCATCCAATTTCCTTGCCATGGCACATCACGTCCCGGAAGCGTAGACGATTCTCACTACCCGCTGGAACCGGATGCGCGCGCATCAGATCGCCGAAAGAATCATTGAGGACGCGTTTGGAGACGCTACAAAACTCAAGGCCAACGTCATCACCGTCGAGATTGCGTCGCAGCTGTATGCGTCGATCTGCGGCATCGAGGCCAATATCGGCGAAGCGTATTCTCGCAGCTCGGGAAAAGAACGG
>DATAIM010000203.1:0-3653 GCA_036262655.1 Gemmatimonadaceae bacterium
CGGGTTTGCTGATGGAGATCCGATAAATTTCAGTGATCCATTCGGGCTTTGTTCCATCTGTGAGAACGAGGCAATGCTAAGGATCCAGGTGGAAGGCGTTGAGAAGCGGACGGGTCGCGATGTCGCGATTCTCTCCGGAGCTGCTGCTGTAGCTGGTGCTGGCGCTTTCGCGATCATGGTTGCGACAACCGCTTCGGTTGCCGCCGCCGGCCCATTGCTTCCAGTAGTCCCGGGGGCATGGCCTAAGCTGGGGATTCTGGCAGATAAATTTGACATTTCGGCATCCCAGATTGTAAATCAAGCGATAACAACGGGAACACGAATGATAGATAACGATCGGTGGCGTAACGTGAATGCTATCGTTCCGCGCTTTGATGGAAAGAGCGGATTTATTCGCATCACCTTAGATCCATCGCAATCCCGGGTTATCTCCGCGGGAATTCAGAGCGCGGCTCAAGTTGTTAACGGTATAAAAAGCGGCCGCTTCACACCCTTGAATCCCCAATGACAACCTACCAAGAAAAGCTTGACCGACTGGTTCACGATTTCCGAACCAACCAAATGTGTATAGCCGACTTTCAAAGTGCGTACTCAGCATGTTTCATCGACGAATATGCTGACGTGGAATTCTCGCCCGAAGACCAAGAATACTATGGACAGATTCACGAACAGGCTGAGTGGACTGGTCCAGCGCCAACTGAGGAAGAACGTGGTTATGGCTGGCTAGACGAGGCGGGGTTCAGGGCGTGGCTTGAAGCGCATGCCAAAGATCGTCCCCAATCGACCTAAAGAACTCAGTTTTGCATTCAAGCGACGAAAGGTCCCACCGAGGTAAACTTGCTTGGACCTTTTGAATTGTGGCTCTGAGATTGCCTTTAAAGTGGTCGGTTATGACTGAGCTAACTGTGTAGTGTTTCAGCTGAAGTGAGACAGTCGCGGGTTCAGGATCGCGGTCGGGATGGTGTTCTGAGGTAGTGATAATGACAGCTGACGCCGGCCTAGGTTGGCCGCGCGTCGGTTGTGGCGAGCCGCTTGAAGCTTGTGCGTTCTCTAAATTCTGTCGCTCTTTTTCTCTAAATTCTGTCGCATCTGAGAGCGGGTTAGGCCGACTTTGTACGATGGGTAATTTTCTCCTCTTCGGTCAGGTGACGGGTACGATAGGAGCGGCCGCGCAGCGTGAAGTGTACGCCTCGCTCCAGAAGCCGGTCCAGAATTGCTTCGGCCAGGTCGCCATCATGTAGCACATCTCCCAGAGCCGCCAGTGGTTTGTTGGTCGTGAGCATCACGGGACGACATTGGAGATAGCGTTCATTGATGACACGGTAGAGCACATTCGCCGCATCTGCCGCGTGCGAGAGATATCCCAGCTCGTCGATGATGAGGACATGAGGATGGAGATACTGTTCGAGCGCCGTATCGAGTCTGCCCTTCGTTGCAGCCCTGGAGAGTTCACCGATCAGCATATCGGCACCCACGAACCGCGACTCGTAGCCGTGCTGGATCGCCCGGTACGCGATGGCGATGGCGAGATGTGTTTTCCCCGTGCCCGAAGGGCCGCTCAGGATCGCACTCTTTCCATCGCTCACTAGTTCAGGACCCAGGTAGCTGCCGAGCATCTGGAGCTTCAGGGCGGTCTGGAAGGTGAAGTTGAAGTCGTCGATCGTACGAAGAAAAGGGAAGCGAGCCTTGCGCACTGCTCTGGTAATCCGTGTCTCGCTTCGGTGAGCGATCTCTTCAGCGACCAGGGTCTCGAGATAGTTGTGGTAGCTCATCCCCTCGGCTTCAGCGCGAGTTGCCAGCTCGCCATAGAGGCGGCGCACCGTGGGCAGGTGCAGGCGTCGCAACATGCCGTCAAGATCATGGACAGGAGCGGGCGGTCCTGCTGGAGCACGGCGAGTGCGACGCTTTTTCGGGACGTTAGTTGAGAAGCGAGTTACGTGGCGCGTCATGAGACGGCCTCCGTCCCTTCCGTCTCTGGGCCGGAGATCCGTGCGGCGAGCCGCACGAGGTGATCCGCTCCGATCAGTTGTTGAAAGAGCGCACGCTGGAGCACCATGCGGAAATGCGTGTCGCCGAGTTCTTCGAGGAGCGCGAAGAGCCGCTCGACATCGCCCTTCCACGTAAAGGGGCGCTGATGAATGAGCTCGGTGAGATAACCCTCGCCCACGGCACCCAGCTCGAGGATGCGCTCGCGCATGAAGTAGACTCTTTTCCTTTCACCCGCGACCGACGCCAGCTGTGCCGCTCTCTGTCCAGGGAGGTAACTGATCCCGCCATGCTCTGGAAAGCGAGGATGGATCGCCTCGTGCCTGCTTCCAGCGGTGACGATCTTCACACGGTCCGGATAAAGCCAGAGGGTGGCTGGTAGCCCGCACGCCCTGGCTGGCATCGCGTAGCGAATCCCCTGGTGCGTCACCATTGCCGTCGGGCCCACGGTCACTGAGAAACGAAGACCGTACTCGCCTGGGGTGATAGCGAGTGATTTCATTCGTGCTTGCTCAGCAATAAGACGTACCGCGGGAATCTCTTTCGTCGCCCGGCTCGGCCGTACAGTGTTCACATCCACGAGCCACTGCGAGAGCTGCTCCGCGAGATCAATTGTCAGATCCGCAAAACGTCTCGCCCGAAAGAAGCTCCGCTTGACGAAGCCCACCAGATTCTCGACCGACCCTTTCTGCTGCGGCTGGCGCGGTGTACAGAGCTCGATCGTGAAGCCGTAGTCGATCGCCACCGGGGCCAGCACCGCATTCCACACCGGCCGTCCCTCCTCATGACGCACCACCACCGTCTTCGGATTATCGAACACCACCCGGAGCGGGACACCGCCACTCGCCTCGAAGCTCGCGAGCAAGCTCCGGACTAATGCCTCTACCTTCTCATTCGGCACGATCTCCACGTGCACCCATCGTGAGTACTTGAGCCGGTAGGCCGCGAAGTGCACCGTCCGGCGGCTCCCATCTGTAAGCCGGACGCTTACCTCTCCGAAATCGAACTGGGCATACTCACCAGCCACGCCCTCAAATCGTACCTGGAGAGCTGCCGGAATCGCCGACTTCACGCTCGCCAGCACGCGATACACTGTGCTCAGACCGAGAGGTGTGCCCTCATCGCGCAGAAGCCGCGCAATCTCTCCAGCCGGGCGCTCGGGATCCTCAATCACAAGCCCCCTGACTCGGTCCTTTAACTCTTCACTTACACGCGGACGGCCGATGTCTCGGACGCTACCCCGCAAGCCCACTTCAACAGGCTCGGCCCGGATCACACCGTCCTCGCCACTGGTGATCCTTCCCTCTCGCGCGATACGCTCTATCGTACGGCGCGACACCCGAAACTGCCGGGCTACTGCACGGGTCCTTACGCCAGCCCGCAACAACTCCTGTACTGCATGCCGATCAAGCATCCTGAGCATCCTCCTCGTGCCTCCGATAACCGGGATCTCACATCCCACTCTGGAAGCACAAACGAAATAGGGAAGCTCTCAGATGCGACAGAATTTAGAGAAAAAATGCGACATCTTTTGGAGAACTCACAGCCTCGAGTGCCATAAGTGCAGCGCGAACCACATGCGGCGCGTTAGAGTTTGGTCGAAACCACTTGTAAACTCCGGCATCCCCCAGAAACTCACGCTCTCGGTTCGTGCTGATCTCACCTGT
>DATAIM010000204.1:0-6429 GCA_036262655.1 Gemmatimonadaceae bacterium
AAAGTCTCGTTGTCGTCGGTCTCTATCGGGTGTCCCGTAACCCGATGTACGTTGGCGTGCTTACCATTCTGTTCGGGTGGGCTGTGTGGTTCATGTCCGGTGCGCTCTGGATATATGCGCTCTGCTTGGTCGTCGGATTCCATTTGAGAGTAGTGCTCTTCGAGGAGCCATGGCTCGCCAGGACGCACGGCGAGATTTGGCATGCTTACAAGGCGAGCGTGCCTCGATGGTTCGGGCCGCGTCGATCAGTATTCCAAGCCGCCGACACTCCTGCCTGACAAAATCCTTACGAATGAGGCGCATGCGTAAGGGCTAGAATACCTGTGGATGTCTGCCGGCCCGGTATCCACCTCTTCCGCTCACATGATGAGATTGCTCCCTTCGCTCTTTCTGCTCATTTCGCTTGCCGATGCGCTCGCGTCGCAGCAGCCCGTCGCCCGCGGTCCAGTCGATCACAACCGCGATGCTCCGCGTGCGACTGCTTCGCGTCTCACCGGTACGATCAAGATCGATGGGTCGTTGAACGAGGCCCAGTGGCACGCGGCTCAGCCATTGTCCGAGTTCAGGCAGCTCGACCCTCAGGAGGGAAAGACGGCCAGCGAGAAGAGTGATATCCGCTTCATGTACGACGAGGACGCTCTGTACATCGGCGCGATGCTGTACGACCGGCAGGGTACTCGCGCACGACTTGGACGCCGCGACATGAACATGACGGCATCCGACTGGCTGACCGTGATCATCGACACCAATCATGACCATCGTACCGCCGTCGGGTTCGAGGTAAATCCGCTCGGCGTACGGCGTGACCAGACTCGCTCGCCGAACAACGAGGACGACGGGTGGGAGCCCGTGTGGGAAGTCGAGACCAGCGTCACCGATTCGGGATGGGTCGCGGAGATGCGCATTCCTTTCAGCCAGCTCCGGTTCAGCGGGCGGTCGAACCTCGAGTGGGGGCTTCAGGTGGAGCGGCAGATCGCGCGAAATCAGGAGTTCTCCGTGTGGTCGTTCACGCCGCGGGATCAACCGGGCGGAATTCCGCGCTTCGGCCATCTCGTGGGAATCAATGGAATCGCGACCGGAAAGAAGCTCGAGGTAATGCCGTACGTTGTCGGCCGCGGCGAAAGCATCGATCGGAAGAGCAACTCTTTCCGTGACGACAGGGAGGGCAGTGCCGACGCCGGGGTCGATCTCAAGTATCGGGTCACGAGCAACCTGACGCTCGATGCGACTGTCAATCCTGATTTCGGGCAGGTTGAAGTCGATCCGGCGGTGATCAACCTTACCGCATTCGAAACGTTCTTCCCGGAGAAGCGGCCCTTTTTTGTCGAAGGCTCGGAGCTGTTCCGCTTCGGGACTGACGGCACGAACAGCGTGTTCTACTCGCGGAGAATAGGCAAGCAGCCCTCACTCGCCCCGAATTTTTCCGATCGCGATGTTGCCGACGCTACGAGAATTCTTGGCGCGACCAAGCTCACCGGGAGAAGCGCGGGCGGATGGGCGATGGGTGTTCTCGATGCCGTGACTCAGCGCGAGACGGCGAGGTTTAGGACACCAGCGGGCGAGGAGGGAGAGATCGTTGCGGAGCCGCTGACCAACTACTTCGCGGGAAGACTGCGGCGCGAAGGTCGTGGCGGTCAAACCGCGGTCGGGAGCTTCCTTGGAGCAGTCAATCGAGGGGAGCTCGAGGGCGCACTTACCTCCGTGCTGCGCAAATCCGCCTATACAGGGGGAGTGGACTTTTTCCATCAGTGGGGGCAGCGAACGTGGACACTTCAGGGATTTGCCGCCGCGAGTCATGTCAACGGCGACCGTTCCGCCATAACGGCGACCCAGCGCCTCCCATACCACTATTTCCAGCGTCCCGATGCCGATCATCTCGAGCTCGACACGCTGGCGACGTCGCTCACCGGATTCGCGGGCTCCGCAATTCTTTCCCACCGCATAGGGCGTCACTGGAACATGAGCGGGACATTCAATACGGTCACGCCGGACTACGAGATCAGTGATCTTGGATTCCAGCGGCGTGCCGACCGAGTCGATCTACAGGCGAATGGAAGCTACGTCGAGACACGGCCGGGGCGGTTCCGCCGCTATCAGCTCGCGGCTACAGCCCTGGTCGAGCACAACTATTCGTGGGAGCCGATCTCGAGCCGGCTGTTTCTCAACTCATTCGTGCAGTTCCTCAACTACTGGGGGGCGAACTTCAACTTCGGTGCGGGCCTCCCGGGCACGATCGACGACCGGCTCACCCGGGGAGGACCGAGTGCAAAGCGTCCACCATACTTTTCGGTGAATGCTGGGGTCGCCTCCGATCCACGCAGATCAGTGGTGCTGAACTTCGGCACGTTTCTGCAAACCGGACCAGGAGAAGGGTCGAACTCAGACTGGTTCGCCAACGTTCAGTTCAAGCCGCAGCCGAATCTCGAGATGTCCCTCGGGCCATCGCTCTCCCGGGACAAGTCGGAGGCGCAGTTCCTCGGCCGTATCACCGATCCAGCCGCGACTCGCACTTACGGAGTGCGGTACCTTTTCGCGAGCGTGAACCAGACGACGCTGTCGCTCGATACGCGCGTCAACTACACGTTCAGCCCCACTCTCTCGCTGCAGGTGTTCGCTCAACCGTTCATCGCGAGCGGTGAGTTCGGTGCCACCAAGGAATTCGCCGAGCCGGGTGAATTCAGGTTTCTAACATATGGAACCGATGTTGGCGCGATAGTTAACGGCCGCATCTATCCGAACGGCGCCGGAACGGCGATTTCCTTCGGCGTCCCGCAACCTGACTTCAATGTGGGTTCCCTCCGCGGAAATGCGGTCATGAAATGGGATTGGCGGCCGGGTTCGACGATGTATCTGGCGTGGCAGCAGACCAGGAGCTACGACCGCGACGTTGGCACGTTCGCCCTTGGGCGCGACCTCGATCGCGTTTTTAACGCGCGCTCCGACAACATTTTTCTCGTGAAGGTGAGTTACTGGCTGAATCCCTGATCGCCCGTATCAGGGTTCTCAGTCCTCGCCCGGTCAAAAAAGGAAAACGTCTTTCGTCGTTCTCACTGGTCTTCCTGTCTCACAAGCAATAGCCGATGCGTCCGCCATTCACTAAGGCAGCACAGAGTCGAGGCGGGTGTATGGAATCTCCTGAAACGGCGGCAGCCCGGCAGCATCGATAATCGCCTCGAGACCGGCGCGCTCGTGGAACTCCATGCCATCGCGATCCAGAACGATCGTGTTCGGGTAAAGAGGCGCAAGCCGGCGAAACTCGTCGTCGATAAGCCGAAAGCGCCGCACCATGTTCTCGACCTGTTCATGGGGACGTCTCCGCTGCCGGATGTGTTTCTCGATTGTGTCGCTGCTCGAGGTGAGCACGATGATGCAGTTCGGCTTCCACGCAGCGCCCATTCTCACCACTTCACGCAGCGCAGCGTGATATTCGACCGGATACTCGACGATGTGTGCATCGAGAGTGATCTGCGCGCCCTCGATGAAAATCACCCGATCGGGACGGTCATGCTGGTCGGCGTCCCGATAGTTCGCCGCGTAGAGCTCGCCGAAATAGGCAGTCACTCCGACGGGATTCAGACCCGCTTCGATATCCTCGAGGACACGCGGATCCCATACGCCTTTCTCGCCTTCGCCATACGATCCATGGTGATACAGGTCGCCGAGCTGGCGCACGAGCGTGCTCTTTCCAACTCCAGGGCCGCCGACAATCGCTACACGCATCCGATGGTTCCTTTGCGGTGAGAGTGACGCTGGTTCCCGCCAGTCACTCCGCGTAAAGCTATCCGAATCCCGGCGCCATATCTTTACCGGATGCCATCAGGATCACCGCGCCGGCGCCGGAAGCCGGGGCGCCCAGTCAGAAAGCAGCAGGAGCATACCTCCCAGCCCACATCGCGCAACGCGTACATGGAGACGCGCGAGTGGCTTCTCCGGAAGCACGGTCCGGTGTGCGCTTACTGTGAGCGGAAGATCAAGCCCGCGCTGATCACTCTCGATCACGTTACACCGCGCAAGGGAAAGACTGCTTACGATCGCCGCGACAACCTCGTCCTCGCGTGTCCCGCGTGCAACATCGAGAAGGCCGACAAGCCCTTCCTCGCGTTTCTTCTTGCAAAGAAGTCGCGTGCCGCAGCAATTCTCAGGTATGGCGAGCACCTGAGTGGAATGCTCGTAAAGCTGGCGCAGGAGATCGCCGGTCCCGAGGCGACCGCACGCGCGGCGCGGCTCGCGGATCCGGACTACCCATACCTCGACTGAGAGGTCGCAAGACATGATCGCAGCGCTCGCAGTGCTCGTCATCGTCGCCGCCTGGGCAGTGTACTCCTACAACCGGCTGATTCGCCTGCGAAACCAGGTGAAGACCGCATGGGCGGATATCGACGTTCAGCTGAAGCGAAGGCATGATCTGGTCCCGGAGCTGGTTGCAGCAGTCAAGGGATACGCTGGCTATGAGCGTGGCGTTTTGACCGCTGTAACGGAACTCAGAGCCCAGGCCGTAAGCCTCACCAGTCCCGCGCGCCTCGGGCAGGTGGAGGCGTCACTGGAGAAATCGCTCACTCAGCTGTTCGCGCTGAAAGAAGCGTATCCCGAGCTCAAGGCGAACACGACGTTCCTCGAGCTTCAGCGCGACCTGGTCGAGGTCGAGGACAACCTTCAGTATGCACGGCGGTTCTATAATGGTGCGGTGCGCGACTACAACACAGCCATTCAGCGTTTTCCTGACATGCTCATTGCGAGCGCTGGCGGATTCACGGAGCGCGAGGGTTTTGCCGCAGACGACGGGGACCGCGTGCCAGTCCAGGTGGACGTCACAGCGTGAAGAAGTTCTTTCTAGCGTTTGCGGTAGTTGTCGCGACACAGCTTTCCGCACAGGAGCGCATCAGGTCATACGACAGCGAGCTGCAGATCCGCCGCGATGGAACTCTCGATGTGACAGAGCGCATTACGGTCCATGCGGAAGGAAGCTCTATACGGCGTGGCATCTACAGGGATTTTCCGACTCGTTACACAGATCGCCTCGGTAACCGTGTCCGCGTCGATCTTGAAGTTCTCGGCGTGGAGCGGAATGGGATCAGCGAGCCGTGGTTCACCGAGTCGATGTCGAACGGAATCCGCATCAATACGGGTAACGACGACTTTCTCCCCGTACCGGCGGACTACACCTACACGCTGCATTATCGCACCACACGCCAGCTGGGGTTTTTCAGAGACCACGACGAGCTCTACTGGAACGCAATCGGAGCGGGCTGGAGCTTTCCCATAGAGGCGGGAAGTGCCGAGGTCAGGCTGCCAGCTGCGATTCCGGTGAATCAGATGAGTGCGGAGGCCTACACAGGGCCTCAAGGGGCGAAGGGGACTGATTACGTCGCCGAGCTCCCCGCCCCGGGTGTCGGCCGCTATCGGCTCACCAGACAGCTAAACCCGTACGAAGCGTTCACGATCGTTCTCACCTTCCCGAAAGGTATTGTCGCCCAACCGACGAGCGCTGATCGGGCAAAGTGGTTTCTTCGCGACAACCGTGGCGTCCTGGTAGCCCTGGCTGGACTCGCGCTGCTGTTGCTCTACATGCTTCGGACCTGGAAGCGGGTTGGCCGAGATCCTGAAAAGGGGATCATCATCGCGCGCTACGAGCCGCGCGCCGGGCAGTCGCCCGCGGGGCTGCGATTCCTCAAGCGAATGGGCTACGACATGCGGTGCTTCACCGCTGACGTGCTTGCTCTCGCCGTTGGCGGACACCTTCGCATCAAGCAGGACGAAGGGTTCTTCAAGAATGATTGGACAATCGAGCGAACCGATTCGGAGCCGCAGGCCGACGGGTCTCGATCTCAGCGCGCATTGTTCCTTGGATTGTTTCCCGGACAGGAGCGGACCCTCGCCCTCAGGAAGACGAACGCGACGATCCTTTCAGGCGCCCGTCAGGTGCATCAGAACGCTTTGGATGCGGAATTCCAGCCGCAGTATTTCAAGCGGAATGGCGGCAAGGTCGCGATTTCGGTCCTGATCGCCGTGGTAACAATGGGGATCGCCTTCGTCGTCTCCGGTGGATACAGCGTCGCTTTCCTCATCGGTATCGGAGCCGTGATGGTGATTACGCTCGCGATTTTCGGGCGCCTGATACGTGCCCCGACTGCCGAGGGGCGTGCGCTGCTCGATGAGATAGAAGGACTCAAGCTTTACATGAGTGTCGCCGAGAGAGCGGAGCTTGCAAGCATGCGTGCGCCCGATGCGCCACCCCTCGACGCCAAGCGTTACGAAGCAATGCTTCCGTTTGCGGTGGCGCTCGATGTCGAGGATGCATGGACGAAAAAGTTCACGGAGGCTGCGGGTGCAGCGGCTGCCGCTGAAGCTGCATCCAGGATGTCATGGTACAGGGGTCGCGGGCCTATCACCGATCTGGGTGACTTCAGCAATGCAGTTGGCTCGAGCCTG
>DATAIM010000205.1:0-9872 GCA_036262655.1 Gemmatimonadaceae bacterium
AATGCACGCGCGGAAAGCGGGGCGGATTCGTGGAGCGGCTCCGCGAAGGGACGCACCTTCCGCACATCCTCGAGCATCTGGCGCTCGAGCTTCAATCTCTCATTGGCAATGAAGTAGCGTTCGGGCGCGTTGTCCCATCCGGCGACGAAGGCGTCTGGTGGCTGATTGTCGAGTACCAGGAAGAGCAGGTAGGTCTTCGGGCGATGAAGGACGCTGTCCGGATCGTTCGCTCGTGCATGACCGGCGAGGAATTCGACATCGAGGACATCATCGATGACCTCCTGTCGCTCTTCGAGTCATCGAGACTGGGCCCATCGACCTCCGCCATCGTCGAGGAAGCCAGACGCCGCGGAATTCCCGTCCGCCGGCTGAACGACTACTCGCTGGTACAGCTCGGACTCGGCCGCAATCTCCATCGCATCCAGGCGACACTCACTGATTCGACGAGCGCTATCGCCGTCGAGATTGCGCAGGACAAGGACGACACCAAGCGCGTTCTCGAGAACATCGGTCTCCCCGTTCCCAGGGGTGACGTTGCGCGAACAATCGCGAGCGCGCTCGAGGTCGCTGATGAGATCGGCTACCCGGTGATACTCAAGCCCCTGGCCGCAAACCACGGTCGCGGGATCTCCGGTCGTATCGACGACGCGGCCCAGCTCGAAGCTGCCTGGGAGAAATCATCGGAATACGGAAGTCGCATTGTTGTCGAGCAATTCGCCGAAGGGCGCGATCACCGCGTGCTCGTGATCAACGGAAAGGTCGTCGCTGCGGCAGAGCGCGTACCAGCTCACGTAATCGGCGATGGGAAGCATACCGTTCGCGAGCTGATCGACCTGGGCAACCGTGATCCGCGGCGCGGAGTTGGCCACACGAAGAGTCTCACAAGACTGCCGGGCGACAGGGGAACTGACGACCATCTCGCGATGAGCGGGCGGACCATCGCGACCATTCCCGCAGAAGGGGAGTTCATCAGCCTCCGGCCCACAGCGAACCTCTCCACCGGCGGAACCTCGATCGACCGCACGGACGAGATGCATCCGGACAACGTCACCGCCTGCGAGATGGCGGCCGGAGTCATCGGCCTCGACATCGCCGGGATCGATGTGCTCACGCCGGATATCTCGATTCCTTTTCGCGAAAACAAAAGCGTGATCATCGAAGTGAATGCCGGCCCGGGAATCCGCATGCACACTCATCCGGCCGAGGGCGAGCCGCGGAATGTCGGTGCGCCGATAATCGATATGCTGTATCCGCCGGGGACTGAATCGACGATTCCGGTAATTGCCGTCACTGGTACGAATGGAAAGACCACAACTACACGGCTGATTGCGCATCTCTTCCGCGTCAGTGAGAACGTCGTCGGGTTCACAACGACGGATGGCACTTACCTCGGTAACCGCCTTGTTATCGAAGGCGACATGACGGGACCGTTCTCCGCGAACATCATTCTCTCGAACCCGACGGTGGATATCGCCGTCCTCGAGACGGCACGCGGGGGAATCCTGCGCGCGGGACTGGGGTTCGATGAAGCCGACGTTGGAATCGTTCTGAACGTTTCGGCCGACCACCTGGGCCTGCGCGGAATCAACACCGTCGAGCAGCTTGCCGACGTGAAGAGCGTGATCGCGGCGGTGGTGAAGCGCGAGGGCCATGCGATTCTGAATGCCGATGACCCTCTGGTTTACGCCATGCGCGATCGTACTCCCGGCGACGTCGTGTTGTTCTCCACGAGACCGGAAGGGGAGAGTGCAGAGTTCGAGCTGCACCTCTCTCGTAATGGCATCGGCGCGCGTATCGAAAAGGACACGTTCGTGATCCGACGCGGAAGGCTGCGCATTCCGATCGCCGCAGTCCGGGATGTGCCACTCATGATGGGAGGAGCGGCGAAGTTTCAGCGGGAGAATATTCTCGCCGGAATTCTGGCGGCTTATGTCCAGGGCATGCGCTACGACGACATACGCGCCGGTCTTCTCTCTTTCTTTCCCTCGCCCTCCCTTACGCCCGGCCGGCTCAACCTCATTCGCTTTGGCAATGGGAGGGTGCTCGTCGACTATGCTCACAATCCCGCAGCAATAGCCGGCCTCATGGAGTTCGTGCAGGGGCTCGATGCCAATCACCGCATCGGGATTCTCACGGCTCCCGGCGACCGGCGCGACGAAGATCTTCGTATGGTCGGGCGCCTCTCGGCGCGGCTGGACCGCGTGATTCTCCGGGAAGACAAGTACCGGCGGGGTCGTGCCATTGGTGACACGGCGCGTCTCATCCGGGAGGGGCTGCTCGAGGGCGGTATGCCCGAGGACCGGATGGAGACGGTCTATGACGAGACGGAAGCGCTGGCCAAAGCCCTGGGTGGAATGGAGGACAACGATCTCGTCTTCGTTCTTGCCGACGACGTTCCCGCGGTGCTGGACCAGGTGCGACAGCTGTCGGGGGAACAGTCACATTGAGCGCATCCGCGGATGCCCTCGCTCTGCCGGATCCCGCGGTCGAGATCAGGATGACGACCCTGCATGCCACGCGCGGCGCGAATTTCTGGTCGACGAGACCCGTAATGCGCCTCGACCTCGCTGTCGGGGCTTACGAGGATATCTCCTCGGCCGACGTTCCCGGATTTACCGATGCGCTGGTATCCGCGATGCCCGGTCTCGAAGAGCATCGCTGCAGCATCGGTGAGCGCGGGGGTTTCATCATCCGGCTTCGAGACGGCACGTACGCTCCTCACATTGTCGAGCATGTCGCGCTCGAGCTGCAGACGATGATAGGTCACGAGGTGGGATACGGCCGGACGCGTGGCGGCGATAACGACGGTGAATACACGCTCGTATTCGAGCATCTGCATGAGGGTGTCGGCCTTCGCGCTGCGGCGCTAGCGCTGGAAACTGTGCAGCAGGCGTTCGCCGGAACCCTGGCAAACGTCGATCATGCAGTCGCCGAGCTTTCGGCGCTTGCGGCGCTCCCTGATGTGCCGCCGCTCCAGCAACATGTACTCTGCGGGATTACCGGCGGTTCGGATCGCGCGGCAGCCCGCGACGAGATCGTCCGCCGGGGGTTTGGAAGCGATGAGCTGATCGTCGATGTATCGCCGGTTTTCCTGTTACAGGCAGGACTTCCGTATTCGCGATCGGACATCGCCATCGTGATGGACACCAATCTTGCGGACGTTCCGGAGCGGTATCGCGAGGCGGAGCGTGCGCAGCGATTGATGGCAACGGTTGCGGACGCGGTGGATCGCGGGGGGATCGTGATCGTTCCGGCGAAGGAGTGGGAGGTGCAGGACAAGGTGCGCGCCGCGGGGTGCCGTGTTGCGATCTTTGCTCCTGACTCGAATGTTACCCGTCGAGACCGGAAGGTCGCTCGTGCTGTGGCGATGATCGACGGCGAGCGGATAATTGTCATGGCGCGCGGCCAGCGAACCGATCTCGGCGAGGTGCGCGATGATGCGCCCGTAGGTGCGCAGGTCGCCGGTGCCCTCGCGGCATTCACACTGCATGAGCTTCAGCCGCAGCCAGCGGCAGTATCCATCGAAGGAGAGAGCTGAAGATTCCTTCCAAGTCTCCTCCTCCAGAGCCGCAGCATATTCGCGCGGCGTTCGATTCTTCCGACAACTTCGCATCGACCCCCGTTATCCGCTCAGGCGTACTCGTCCTGATCGGCGGCGCATGCACTCCCGGTGGAGAGGCTCTGGCTGCTTTCACCAGTCTCGCTGCGAGCCAGGGCGGCGGTCCCGTTGTCGGTATTACCGCTGCATCACGCGATGTGAGGGGAAGCGCGAAGCACTGGAAGACCGATCTTGCCATGGCTGGCGCCACTGACGTGGTGATACCGGTCATTGAGACTCGTGAAGATGCGCAGAAGCGGGATGTTGCGAAGCTCGTCGCCAGTGCGCGCGGAATATTTCTGGGCGGAGGCGACCAGGTGAAGCTCATAACGACACTGAGCGGAACCGCTGTCGGAGACGCCATATGGGAGAATTACGTGAGTGGCGGAATCGTGTGCGGAACCAGCGCGGGTGCCGCAGCCGTCACGGAGCTGACGCTTGCCGGCAATGAGCTCGACGAGGAAGGAAATCTGGTCGAGCAGTACATCGGTCCCGGGCTCGGCCTCCTCGACTACAAGACCTTGATCGATACGCACTTCTCACAGCGCCGGAGACTCTACCGTCTCTTTGTAGCGATCGCCGGCTACCCCGACGTGATGGGACTCGGTATCGACGAGGATACGGCGATGATAGTGCGGGGCGAGGTCGGCACAGTCGTCGGTAAGGGAGGCGTCACGTTCGTCGATGGCCGGACGGTGAAGTTCGATAATGCGGAGGAAGTGACGAAGGGCCGGCAGCTGACGCTGAGCTCTCTCAGGGTTGGGATGGTGGGCACAGGCTACGCTTTCAACCTGAGAGTCCGGGAGCTCGAAGCACTCATCACCTGAAGATTTCGACCGGCTGAACAAATTGCAGCCGCGCCGGTCGATATCCTTGTTGCCCGGATCATTCGTAAAGCTGGGTCACATCAGCATCGGCGATATCGACGAGAAGATCCGCGATCCGGGCCGTTACTGCCTCGAGGTGCCGCGCACCTTTTTCCCGTGAAGCTGCGGTGGGATCGCCAGACCCCGTATCATCGGTGACTTGCGTCCAGCGTCGCGGTGTCCACGCCGTGCCGTCGTTCAACCCTGCAATCCTGAACTTTCTCGCACGGCCGGGCCCGGCTTTCTCGAGTGGCAGCACGAGATCGGGGGCGATCTCCATCATCACACTCGTCTCGAGCTCGCCTGCGTGATCTCCCGGCGTGTCATAGAATGGCGCCGGATCCATGCAGCTCCACCAGTTCACTGATGCGATAAAAACGCTGGAACTTCCCTGAAGCTCGCGGATGATCTGCCTGAAGTCATTGCCGCCGTGGCTGTTCACGATGACGAGCTTCGGTACGTTCTGATTTTCCAGTGAGCGAACGATATCGTGCAGGACGAGCGACTGAGTGCCCGGATTCATGTTGATCGTCAGCCTGATGTCGAGCTGACCGGTGTTTACACCGAATGGAATTGTGGGCAGAACGACAACTCGCGCGCCTCTCTCCCATGCCATCCGGGCGGCGGCAGTCGCGACATATTCCGACTCGTAATTGTCGGTGCCGTATGGAAGGTGATAGTTGTGCGCTTCGGTCGCGCCCCATGGGAGCACGGCGGCGGAGTACTCCGTCTCGCGCACGGTTGCCCACGTCGTTTCTTCGAGAACATACGGCCGGCCGCCCAATGTCAGCTCCGGGTAACTGTAGTTGTAAGATTTTCCTTTGGCAGTCCGAAATGGAAACGCGGCCCCAGGAAAGGGCGTAGTGATCCACGCGGACAGGTAAATTAGCGGCACTCATTGTGCCTCGTACCACTCAGCGCCGGTGGTCCGCAGGGGCGCGTCACTCTTCCGGAGAATTGCATGGACATACTCACCTGGCTCATCGTGGGACTTATCGCCGGCGTCCTCGCCTCGCTCGTGATGGGTGGCACCGGATATGGTCTGGTAGGCGACATCATCATCGGTATCGTCGGAGCATTTGTTGGCGGGTGGATCTTTCGTGCGCTGGGAGTCGCCGTGCCGCTCGGCGGAATCGCGGGGACGATACTGGTTGCGTTCATCGGGGCAGTCGTCCTGCTGTTTTTGATACGGCTCCTCCGGCGCGGATCAACCCGGGTCTGAGTCACCGCAGCTAGTAGCTGACTGGCACTTAGCTGGGTCGCTGAAGCGACGGCCTCTAAACGACTTCAGCCTGCAGCTGTCTGGCATTCGGCTCAGAGCCAGACAGCTGTCGGCTGAGCCCGTTCCGCTCGTTTAGACGTCACGCTGAAAGACGCCGAGAAGCCAGCAGCTCACGCCCTTTTAGAAGCGGGCTTCGACGTAAAGGTTAGCCCGAATCTTTTTCTCGGGGTAAATCCCCCGCGCAAGGTCAAACCTCACCAGCCCATCGAGAAACGACGCCCCAACCCCCGCCCCGCTGATCGGCCGGGCCTGGCTCCCCCACTCCTTCCGCGATCCCGCCCATCCCGCATCGTAGAACACAACCGGCCGCGCACCAACGAAGCTCGACCCGATCTCGACCCGTCCCATCCAGAACGCATCACCGATCGCCGCACCTGCCGACTGCCCGCGAACCGTCTGACTGCCGCCCAGGTACCAGAGCCGCTGGAGAGGAAGCTCTCCGCCGGAGGTTCCAGCACCGATAGTCACAGCTCCATCGAATCGTTTCGTCAGACCATGCGATGCCGTGAAATCGAACATTCCCCGCACATAATCGAACGAGCCCGCCGCGCCCTCGGCCCGCGTAGACAGGAACAGCCTCAACCCGTGCGGATCGAGGCCGTACGTACCGTGCCGCTCCGCCGCGATCCCGACGATGTTGCCATAATCGGAATCGAGATTGTCGCCGAAGCCGCCCTTCCCGAACACTCGCGGCACCGAAAAGCTCGTCTTTGTCTCCGCATCGCTGTGATTCTCCGCGAAGAGCCTCCACGAAGTAGTCGCAGAATCATCAGGAGTGCCCATGAGCTCGACCCCGGCCGTACGGTAGTAAAACCCTTCGTCACGACCGAAGAGAAGCGCCGACAGCGATGAGCCGAGACCAAATGGATCAGTCCAGTCGTTCGCGGACGCGAGGCGGCGATACCCGTTGATTCCAATCGTGCTCCGTCCATTGCTTCGCCACAGCCCCAGCTCGGCGTTCGGCTGCCAGTCTGCTACCCCGATTCTCGCCGATGCCCGCGCAGTGTACCCCATTCCGAGCGACTGACGTGCGGCGATGCCCGTAGACAGGCCTTCGATCTTGTTGAATCTCGTCTGGCTCAGGCCGTAGACGATCACAGGCCTCTGCGGAATCCATCCTGGCTGCGCATCGAGCGGCAACGCCTTCGATACAAGATCCTCCAGGGCCTGTCGATCCGCCTTGCCGAATACTTCTTCGCCATCGTCGTAGATCGACTTCGGGAGATCAGGCGAATGAGCAAGCGCGACGCTGTCACACGGCGTGCGCACGATGACGGGCAGCCCGCTCTCGTTACGCCTTACAGTCCTCGTTCTGTCACCGCCATCCTTGCATTCAGCGCGCCGACGGGCGAGACGCGCAGCGCGTGAAACCGAATCCCGAGCCGTATCCGCTACAGCGATTTGGGGAATCCGTTTCGCCAAGGCTCCATTCACACTCGCGTACTTGAAGCTCTGCTCGAGCTTGAACGGCACGTGAAGAAAACCGGCCTGCGCACTTCCCTCGAGCGCCTGAACGCGCGGCATCCAGAATCTCTGCTCATGGAGGCCATACTCCACAGTAACGGCGTTCACCTGCGCTTTCAGTGGCGAAACCATCCCCTTCACCCATCCCGGCGGGCGATCGTCCGGATCTTCCTCTTCTTCATCGGCAACAGCCCACACATCCATCGGCTCAGCCATTCGATACACAGCCCGCACCAGGCGAGAGCTCTCGACGTCGAACCAAAGGGAGCCGAGCGCGACGTTCCATTTCGGTGCTCGCGGGCGAACGACAAGCTCCACGAGCTGGATTCGCTTTCCGTTCGGAAGCTGGAATGAAACGGAGTCGCCCGTCGCGTACGTGTAGTACGCCTCCGCTCCGCGAACAAGAGGATGAATCATGTCCGACGATGAGATATCTGCTTTCGCGAGGCCCGAGCCGATCCAGAGGGTTTCACGCCCCGGGAAATATGGAATCGGCGCGACTCCGTCGAGGTCCATGTCCGCATCCCCAGCGCCTTCGAGCATCGGCATCACCGCCCGCTTGCCGGTTATCTCCACGAATGCCGGACCACCTTTCGACCACATCACGTGCGCGGACCGCTCGGCGCGCATGAGCAGGCGATTCCGCGCGATCCGCTTGAATCCGACCCCCACCGACATGCGCTCATATGTAGTCGCATCGTAGCCGGTGAGAGTCGTGTCGTCCTGGAGCCGCGCGTCGCGCGCCGCGGATAGAAGCCGCTTCGCGCGCGGATCACGGAATGCATTCGCGAGGAGGGCAGGAGTCAATGCTATCTGTCGCGCTTTTCTGCGCCTTATGTCGGACGAGTCTCCACCACTCGAGTGATGCAGCATGAGCGAGTCCATTCGCTCTTCATTACGCATCCGCACGGAATCCGCTCGCCGGCTCCTCTCGGCTTTGCTGCTATCGGTTACCTTGCCGCCAACACTGATGTTGACGCTGGTCTGCGCCAGTACCAGCGCCGTGAGGAGTGCATACATGCTCTGCTTCCTTGTCTTTTATCGCCGGCCGCGACGACCAGAGACGGGGAACGTGTAGGATACGCCGAGCTGCCACGTAACCTGATCAGTCTTGCTGAACCGGGGAAAGAGCGTGACCGTGCCATCCGGATTATCGCGGATGTCGCCCTCCTTCAGGTACGTCGCCTCTCCACCGTAGAAGTAGCGCGCACCGGCGTGGAGCTTCCAGGTCTTTGACGTGCCGAACGGTACGTAGACGCCGCCGCCGAAGATCCACGCGGATGTCGCGTCATCGGAATTATTGGTGCTTGCATACTCGTACTGACTGTCCGAGCCCCGGACGGAAGTGCTCGTCACCAGGTCCATCACTCCGATTGCGGCATTTAGATATGGCTGCACCGGTCCCACCGGGACGGTTATCTGCGGTCCGATGCTTCCCCAGTACGCAGCATTGGTCGTCTCGACGTCGAGGGCGACGCGCCCCGTAATCGGCAGGTAAGGGACGCGGAGCGTCTCACTGCCGTACTGCATTCCGCCGATGTCGCCGCGTATGCTGAAAATCCCTTCACGGTCGAGACGGAAAAGTCCGCCGATGTTGGCTCCATAACCGTTGGTACCAAGCTGCGTGGCGAATTCGCCCTTTGGCTGGGCGACGAGGAGGTCGCCTACCAGCGAGAAACGAGAAGGCCGGGATTCCCAGCTGCGCGGCCGTCTGTGCTGCGCACCAGCGGTTGACGTAATGAGAGATACCGCAAGAACGGTCGCGAGTACCGGCTTACTGATTAATGACATAACTTCTCCATGGCAGTGACGCGCGAGCCGAAGGCATCGGCTGTGCCGTATCGTTTCGCGTCAACTATGTGATGATACGGCAGCGCCTTAACCGAGTTTCAACCGTCGGCCGGCAGCCGGACGTGACCCAACTATATGACACTGGCTGTCCACCAATGGTGACAGGGGCCGATGCCCTCGTCGTCCGGGGCCTCCGGAAATCATACGGCGATGTGCTTGCGGTGGATGGCCTCGACCTGCAAGTCCCGGCCGGAGAATGTTTCGGGCTTCTTGGTCCGAACGGGGCCGGCAAGACCACTACAGTAGAAATCTGTGAAGGCCTGGTCGAGCGCGATTCGGGAGACGTCTCGCTGCTGGGGATGACGTGGGAGCGGGACGCGCAGCGGCTGAAGGAGAAGCTTGGGATCTCGCTTCAGGACACACAGCTATCCGAAAAGCTGACCGTTCACGAGACCCTCGCACTTTTCCGAAGCTTTTATTCGCTTGGGCGGGCGGTGGATGACGTCATCGACGCGGTGCAGCTCGACGAGAAACGACACGCGCGCGTTGGCACTCTATCCGGGGGGCAGAAGCAGCGGCTTGCGATCGCCTGCGCTCTCGTCGGAGACCCCGAGATCCTGTTCCTCGACGAGCCGACCACCGGTCTCGACCCGCAGTCCCGCCGGCAGCTCTGGTCGCTGATCGACGGTTTCCGCGCAACCGGCAGGACCATCATTCTCACGACGCATTACATGGATGAAGCGGAAAAGCTCTGCGATCGCGTCGCAATCGTCGATCACGGGCGGATCATCGCCCTCGGCACGCCATCCGAGCTGATCGAATCGATCGCCGCAACGCATCCACCGCCGCCACCACGCGCTTCCTCGGCAAC
>DATAIM010000206.1:0-4728 GCA_036262655.1 Gemmatimonadaceae bacterium
TGTTCACCATCGCGCTCATTGGCACGCATCTGTCGCGTCTTTCGGAAGACCTGATCCTGTACGGCTCGAGCGAATTCGGCTTCGTAAAGTTTGGCGAAGCTTTCACCACCGGCTCGAGCATGATGCCACAAAAGCGAAATCCCGACGCTCTCGAGCTGGCCCGTGCATCGGCCGCGCGGACGCTGGGCGACCTGACGGCGCTGCTCGCGACCCTCAAGGGGTTGCCGAGCGGCTACAACAAGGATTTACAGGACGACAAGCGCGCGCTCTTCGCGTCAGTGGACCTGGCGCTGCTCGTTCTTCCCGCGGTCGCTGGTACTCTCGACGAGATTACGTTCGATCGAGCCAGGATGAGTGCAGCCTTGTCCAGTCCGATGATGGCGACGGACCTGGCTGATTATCTGGTTGGCAAAGGCTCCACGTTCCGCGAAGCGCACGACGCTGTCGGCTCCTTGATTCGGGAATCCGAACGTCGAGGATGTGAGCTGACAGATCTTCCGGAAGAAACCTTCCGCTCCGCACATCCCATGTTTGGCGCAGACGTCGTCAGTTGGCTCGATCCGGCACAATCGGTCGCGCGGCGCGGAGTACCGGGTGGTACCGGCCCTGATGCTGTCCGAATTCAGATCGATGCGGCGATTGGTGCCATTCGCACTGTCCGCGATACGCCCCGGGGCAATCAGCTGAATCTTCAGGCTGTTTGATTGATATCTAACAGAATAGGAAAACGCCGGACACATCAGTGCCGGCGTTTTTGTCTATCTGCTTCGCAACCAGCTAGAAGCTGATCCCGAACGTAACGGGAATGAATTGCGTGGCGACCTCCGACATGATGTGGTGGTAGCGGGCTTCGATGAACGTGTTGAAACCGCTCAGGGGAAACGAAGCGCCAACTCCACCGTTCAGGCCGAAGTCATTGACGCTTTTTGCGCCAGTCACATCGGGCTTCTGACCGTAGTACCCTCCCCCGCCGATCAGGTAAGGACGAATGCCGGTGCCAGGAAGAGCGTACACAAGGTTGACCGTGGCTCCGAGGATCCTGTAATCCGGGCGGTCGAAATCGTCCTTTTCCGAAAACTGATTGAACATTCCATCCACTCGAATTCCCACGGGTGTTCCCACCGAGTTGATTCCCAGCGAGACCGTCCCGTTGAACCCGGTCTTGTAAACATCAGCAAAATCCCCGGTCGGGATCGCTGCGCCTCCCGAAATACCAAGGCTTACAGCCTTTGCTGATTGTGCCGAGCTCGTGGAGGCGAGGACTGTCACGCCAACTGAGGCGAGGGCCAGCACGATCCGTTTCGAAATTACTTTCATTTGACTTGCTCCCTGCTGAAGTACTGGGTTGATCCAACGTTGGACGCAGGAACGCACGGTGGAGGTGCCCTGCGACCTTTGCCTTGCTACCGCGCGGAGTGGCAATTGTTGCACCTTCAAGAGTAAATTTTATTATCCTTATTTCTTAGGATATTTATTGGTGCGTAGCTATACCGTTGCAGCCGTTGCCGTTGCGATGAGAATGCCCATAAAATGGGTCGATAACGTCCTGTCCCATCACAACCTTCCGGGCATCTCCCGAAAACGTCAGGGCATCGCCCGGAAGGTCACCATGCAGGCAGTCGTCGTGCTCCAGGTCGCGCTCGATCTGGTAAAGGGAACCTCGATTCCCCTGAGACGGGCGATAGAGCTTGCCAGCGACTTGATAGCAGTGGGCGGCTCAGATGCTCGAGTCCAGCTGTCCCAGACAATATCGCTTGCCGTAGATGTTGACGCGATTGGCCGCGGCGTATCAGCGAAGCTTGCCGATGCAGTGGAGGTTGCACCTCGGCCGCGAAGGGGCCGTCCCCGCCGCTAGCTACTCAATCCTACCAGCCAATGCTACTAGCTCAGGCCAATAGCCAAGAAAAAGGCGCCCCCACATTCAGGCGCCCCTTTCAATGCAACTCGTGTAACCCCGCCTCAGCCGCTCTTCGTGACGTTCTCAGCCGCCGGACCTTTCTGCCCTTCGACGATGTCGAACTCCACCGTATCACCTTCGGCGAGCGACTTGAATCCGTTTCCGGAGATCGCGCTGTAGTGCACGAAGCAGTCCTTCTGCCCGTTGTCAGGGGTGATGAAGCCAAAACCCTTCGCATCGTTGAACCACTTTACCTTGCCGGTCGTACGCATTCCTGCTCCTGGTAAAAATTCCCGGGTATAGAACGACCCAGGACAACTGTGGCTGGGCCCCCCAGTGGGCCGGCGCCGATGAAGCACTCGAGGATCCCTGACAGGGCTCCCAAGGCCGGGTCACTCGGCGAAAGCATACAACCGTCAGGAAATACGGTCAATAGAAAATTGTTCAAGGTTCCACCAGCCGCACATTTGTGACGAAGTACTGCGTTTCCCCGAAGCAGGACGTCGGTATCCCCCGGTGCTGCTCATACGTTATCGATACCCGTTTCCCAAGGTTCCTCTCGAGCAGCCGCGCGATCGAGTCATTCCTTACGCTGAATTTGAAAATCTCAGGCATCGCACCGGGAAGGTTGGCCATCGCAAGCTCGCCCTCCCACGTCTTGCATAACCATCCCTTCTCCGAAAGCTTCTGAGCATAACCTGCTCGCTCACCCTTGGAGTATGCGTAGTTCAGCGTCAGCCACGACCATCCCGCAAAAAGGAGGACCGGGACGAGGATGAACATGAGCACCGTCAGCTTGCGCCAGTGACGCCTCTTCCAGGACGGTAATGCAGGCGCGGGGGTATCAGCCATTCTGCGCTCCAGCTGCAAGAAGTCGATTGTGAAGGGAAGGGAACCCTGCCCGAAACTGCATGCTCCCCGCCATGCGGATTAGCTTTACATGAGCCCCTAAGATAACCAGTGACATTCACCATACGCAGGAAAACAGTCTCCGCCTCGGTAGGCGGCGTTCTCATTGGCTCAGACCACCCAGTCGTCGTCCAGTCCATGACGAACACGGATACTGCCGATGCCGCCTCGACCGCATCCCAGGTAGCAGCGCTCGCTGCGGCCGGTTCACAGCTCGTCCGCATTACAGTGAACAACGACGAGGCCGCAGCCGCTGTCCCCGAGATCGCCAGCCGACTGAACGACCTCGGAGTAAACGTCCCCCTCATTGGCGACTTTCATTACAACGGGCACTTGCTCCTCGCCCAATATCCCGAAACCGCAAAAACCCTGGCCAAGTACCGGATCAATCCCGGAAACGTCGGCAGCAAACGGCGCGACGAGAACTTTGCCATCATTGCGAGAATCGCAGCCGAAAATCGGAAGCCGGTGAGGATCGGAGTCAATTGGGGATCGCTCGATCAGGACCTTTTGACCCGGATGATGGATTCAAACGCGTCCCGACCGGACCCTCTCCCCGCAAAGGACGTCTATATCGAGGCCATGCTCGAAAGCGCTCTTCGCTCGGCACAGCTGGCCGAGGAATGCGGAGTCGCCCACAATTCGATCATCATCTCGGCGAAAGTATCCGGTGTTCCTGACCTCGTGGAAGTCTACCGGCGACTCGCTGCCCGTTGCGATTATCCACTCCACCTCGGCCTGACCGAAGCAGGTATGGGAAGCAAGGGCATTGTGTCGAGTGCTGCAGCACTTGCCATTCTTCTGGCAGCGGGCATCGGCGACACGATCCGCGTGTCATTGACTCCGAAGCCGGACGGCGACCGAACGGAAGAGGTGCACATTGCCCAGCAGATCCTGCAATCACTGGAGCTTCGGAGATTCAATCCTCAGGTAACAGCCTGCCCTGGCTGCGGGCGAACTACGTCTACCTTCTTCCAGCACATGGCGCAGGACATTCAGACTTATCTTCGAGAGCAGATGCCCGTCTGGCGTGCGCAGTACCCCGGCGTTACCGATCTCAAGGTTGCGGTCATGGGTTGCGTCGTAAATGGCCCGGGCGAATCAAAGCATGCGAACATCGGAATTTCGCTGCCTGGAACGTTCGAGGATCCGAAAGCGCCGGTATATGTGGACGGAAAGCTGCTCGTGACGCTGAAGGGAGAAAACATCGTCCCCGAGTTTCTCCAGATCCTGGAGAGCTACGTTCAGCGAAAATATGCTCTTACACTCGAGCCGGTCACCGCCTGAAGAACCGCTAGAAGAACCGCTAGGGCTGGCCCTCGAGTGCAGTCACGGCGCTCTCGAGCTCCTCGACAATTGGGGCGTCAAATCCCACCTCGCGCAGCCGGTCCAGCACAG
Organism: Gemmatimonadaceae bacterium; assembly: GCA_036262655.1. Taxonomy (GTDB): domain Bacteria; phylum Gemmatimonadota; class Gemmatimonadetes; order Gemmatimonadales; family Gemmatimonadaceae; genus UBA4720. The sequence goes on from DATAIM010000206.1 coordinate 4,205, forward strand.
AGCGATACCATTTGACGGTCCCAGTCCTGCCGCCAGTGAACCGCGACCATACAGAGTTCGGGTCGAGCGTCCGCCTCAGATCGGATAGAATCGAATTCACGTTGTGAATCTTGTCTGCTGCGCAAACCCAGAGCGCCCCCTCAGTCGCTGATCCAAGACGCTCGAGATAGTCCGCCTTTCTGTCGTCCGACGAGAGTTCAATTCCTTCATCGTCAGCTCGCCGATAGGTCACCCGAAGCACGGTCGAGAGGACGTCAGGCCCGAATTTGTCGCCGATTCTCTGCTCGAGCATCTCCCGCGTGAATCCATCCGTCACACAGTCTTCGACGACATCGTGAAGTATCCCGGCAACCACCGTCGTCTCATCCTGCCCATAGCGGGTGAGAATCACGGCAACATTCGCCGGATGCGTCAGGTAGGGAAGTCTCGTTCCTTTTCTCACCTGCCGGTCATGATGCTTCGCGGCGAACGCAAACGCATGGTTGACGCTGTCCGAGTACCCGGTTATCACCCTGTCCTCCTGA
>DATAIM010000207.1:0-2851 GCA_036262655.1 Gemmatimonadaceae bacterium
ATCTCGGCAGGTCCTCGAGTTCGCGCTCCTGGCTTTCGGCTGCCTGGGCGATCATCTCGTTGATGGACTCGATAATCTGCTCCACGGGAGTAGCCAGATAACCGTCGTCATTGATGTTGCCCAGGAACTCGTCTGCCAGGAGCATCTCGCGCGGGGTGAGCTCGAGCAGGCTGACCTGATCCCGCAGGTGATCGCTCAGGTCGCGCGTAGCTACCGTTACCGGCTCATAGTATTCGCGCTCCTCGTGCTCCTCCCGCCGTCCGCCCGCGGTGTCGAAGCCATCGAGGAGAATCTCTTCCCAGTCGATCTCGTCCCCGCGTTCCTTCTCTTCCGGAGTTTCAGGGACCGCCTCGGCTTCTGTCTGCTCTTCCTCGTCCTCCTCTTCCGCCTCGACCAGGTCCAGGAATGGATTGTTCAGCAGCTCCTGCTTCAGATGCTGCTGAAGGTCGAGCAGCGGCATGTACAGAAGATCCATCGCCTGATAAAGACGGGGATTGATCTTCAGCTCCTGCCGAAGCTGCGTTGACTGACTCATTCCTGGCTTCAAGACGCCGCTCCTGCTGCCACGTGGGAAAATCTCTGGCGCAATCGCGCCGTCAGGGTGGGGCCGAGATAGATATCGGCAACCGTGTCGTCAAACACCAGGTCACGAACAGTGCCAGAGACCTTTACCTGTCCGTCGAACATTATGTACGCGCGGTCCACGATGTCGAGGGTCTGCTCGACATTGTGGTCGCTGATCAAAACTCCGATTCCGCGATGCCGCAGTCCGGCAACGATGGTCTGAATGTCATGGACGGCGATCGGGTCCACGCCGGCGAACGGCTCGTCCAGCATCATGAATTTCGGATCTGTAACGAGGGCCCGCGTAATTTCCAGGCGCCGCCGCTCGCCTCCGGAGAGTGAATATGCCTTGTTCTTCCGGAGACGCTTGATGCTGAGCTCATCGAGGAGCTTTTCCAGGCGGTTATGGCGTTCCGCATCGGAGAGAGGAAGCGTCTCGAGAATGGCCATGATGTTGTCTTCAACCGAAAGCTTCCGGAATATCGAAGGCTCCTGCGACAGGTAACCGATGCCGCGCCGCGCACGCTGATACATGGGCATGTTCGAGATATCCTTCCGATCGAGCAGGATCTTGCCCCTGTCTGGCTCGATCAATCCGACGATCATATAGAAGGTAGTCGTCTTCCCTGCCCCGTTGGGGCCGAGCAATCCGACAATCTCTCCCTGCTGGAGCTGGAGGTCGACGTTGTTCACGACCGCCCTCCGCCGGTAAGTCTTCACCAGGCCCTGCGCCTGGAGAACGCTGCCATCGCGAAGCGGGCGAGGAAGACCCGGACCGGTCTCGAGCGTGGCGTGTTCACCGGTGTGCCTGAATGCCTCAGCGACCTCCCCTCTGTGAGGAGCAATCTCGCGCCACAGCGACTCCGAGAGCTGAACACGCATATCCGCAGTGTCACCGTCGCCGTCGCTGGAGTCGATTGCTCCGTCTCCAGCGAGCCGAGGCAGGATCGACGCCTTGAGATACGATTCGACTTCGTCGAGACCGAGCCGCCCCGATTCCCTTTCAGCATCCTTGCCGCCGGCGCGAAGGGCGCGAAGGAATTCATCACGATACCGGATTGCAACGTTGTGAAACGCAGCGGATCCGTTCTGGTCCGCTTCCCGGATGATCGCGCCGAGGGCGATCGACATGGAGCGCTCGTCTCCGGAGAGGTTACGAATTATGTCCCGGAGCCGCGGTGAAAAATCGTTCGCGGTCACGGGTCGCGTTTGGGACCGGGAGGCGGCGGTGGCGGCGCGGGGGCGACTGCTTTCACAGCTGAAGGCCCGCCGGCCGCACGACCAGTCGGAGCAGCGGACGGCTCGAGATACACTCCGGAAGCCTGATCGACGACGTTGACCGTGCTTACGGCCCTGTCCGCAAACGAAACGATGATGACTCGTCCTCTTACATAATTCAGGTTGGGCAGCGTTTTGCGAGTTGATCCGCTGCCGGAGAGCTGATAGAACGAGCTTGCGTTGCCGTTGGCGACAATGCGCTTGGCCTTGGGCTTCGTCGTACTGTCTCCTGCGGCGACACTGTCGAATTCGGCGATGACTGAATCACCGCGCATCCAGTCGCGTTCCGTTGAAAGGATTCGGCTGGTATCGGGCACGCTGTTGGCGTAGGCCTTCCCGATCGCCCGGACCTCGCGCAGCCGCTGGCCGGGCATCACGGCGTCGATCGAGTCAGCCAGGACCTCTCGTTCCGGCGAGAGCGCGCGCGCACGGGTTTTCTTTCCCCAGGCAATCACCCTCTGAATCTCGTTTTCGCGAATACGCAGATCGACAGTATCCGCGAGCAGCTCCAGGTCCTGGCTCAGCACGTGGCCCGATGGCGTGGAAACTACTCGCTCGAGTTGTCGCTGTCTCGAGAACAGGTCGATTACTCCGCCGGACAATGTGAATGGCCGGCCCTTTCTGCTCTGCACGGAAGGAGTGCGCATGAGTCTCGCAAACTCCCGCTGGCCGTCGAGAAACGCGGAATCGCTTTTCGCGATGAGATCGGGCCGCGTGACTTCGACACTTCCTGAAGCGTAGACCAGGTTGTCGCCTTCGGCGACCAATGAATTCGCGACGACATCCACCGGCTCTGGCGGCTCGTTGCCCGTTTGCCGCTGCACGATGGCCATCCGCGGCCGCCCGGTGGCGATGGTGCGTGCGAGCGGCCGCGCCGTGGTCGCACGATAGTAATCCATCAGCGGGCCCCTGATGGTCGTCCCGGTCTGTGTCCGGACGTTGACATTGCCCTCGGCGCGAAGCCGATCCTCGACCTGGTAATACGTCATGCGGTCGGAATCGACCTTTG
>DATAIM010000208.1:0-5278 GCA_036262655.1 Gemmatimonadaceae bacterium
AACGACCGGCGCGCAGCCTCGTAATCACCGAGCTCGAGCTTGATCTCCCCACGCAGTGCCTGATACTGCGGAATGTCCGGTTCCAGCGCGACCAGAGCCTCGGCGATGCTGTCGGCTGCGACGAACTCGTGCTGTGCGAGCAGCGAAGATGCGAGTGTCACGAAAGCCGCTCCGTTCCGGCTGGTGCGAAGACTCACCGATCGGCGCGCGTATCCCTCCGCCTTGGCGTAGCTCGACTCGTCACCCGTTTCACGTGCGCGCTGCATGTGCAATCCGGCGAGCTGGCCCAGTGCGATCGCGCTCCCGGAGTCTGCCGCCAGGGCCTTCTGCCAGACCGATATCTGGACGTCGCGATGGGCCACCTCTCGGTCAAGCTCTCCAGCGCGCGCTTGCCCGAGCCGCGCCGACGCTGCCGCATGCCGGAACGCAATGATTCCCGTCATCGCGGCAGCGGCCAGAGAGATTGCAAGGACACTGAGTCGTGTTTTCATGATCGTAATCCCAAAGCCCTGGAGCGTGGCTAAATCGCCGCGCTCCAGGGTTATCGGGTCAGCGTGCCGCGGGCAGGTAGGGGAACGTTGCCGGGAAGGTTCTGGTCGCTGGGCCGACATTGTCTGAAGTCAGGCCTGCGAGGACCGGCTGCGCGGGATCGAGCGCATTCCCGAACACCGAGGCGAGACCGACGTCGACTACATCGTCGGCAAGCTTGCGTCCGCCGTAACCGGCGCCCGGGTTGAGAGCCCACGTGAGCCAGCCAGCATTGGCGCCGCTTCGATTCGGATAGACGACGAGGACATCCGGCGAGAGAACTGCCTGAAGAGTGGTAATCGTCTTCTCCGTCCGGCCGGGGAACTGGGATACGAAGGACCGGATGTGACCCGGGACGTCGGTACCGCCATTCGCCATGGTGGCTGCGTCATCGGTTGGGCTCTTCGTATTGTGCAGGCCATGGTCACGTTTTGGAAAGAAAACTTCCGACACGAGCGGGTTTCCAAGCCGCTCGATCTGGCTGTACGTGCGATTCGGGTCGATGCCGGTGATTGAATCGTCGTCGTCACAGGCGGACATCGCGCCGGCGAACGCCAGGGCAAGTCCCGCGATCGCGCTTCTGCCGGCCGCGGTTCGGATATGAGTGATTTTCATTCTGTGCTACCGGCTGATGGTTGCCCACACGCCGAGCTTTGCATCAGCGGCGGTGGAGGAGGTGAGCAGTGCCTTCGGGAGCTCGATGACGATGGCCAGAGCATTGAAAGGCGCGAGAAGATCGACACCAGGGGTGCGGAATGTAGCCGCGGTCGGAGTCAACGGAGTGGATAGTGGCCCGGTGGACGGACGACGATCGGGAAGGATCTTGAAGAACTGCTCCAGATCGATGAAGAAGGGGTCACCGCGGACTCCGGTAAAGACCTGTGTGCCCGATGAGGATCCGAGCGTCGCGCCAACTGCGCCGCTGATTACCGGACCCGACGTGGATACCATGGAGGTAGTGCCCTGCATCGCTGGTGAGACTGGCCCACGAACGGTGACCTGCTGTCCTGAGCCGCTGCCGCCATCGAACGTGACCTGGAAGACGAGGTCCTCCTTGTTGTCACCGGTGTTGTCGATCTTGATCTGATAGAGAAGATTTGGATCGAACGACGCCGTCTGTCCGGCGATTGGCGAAGACGTCGTTACTGCGAGAACGATCCGGTCTGCACTTGCACCGGGAAATACGTAGACATCGTTGATGTCCATGCGCGGGTTAAGCTCGACTTCAGGGGTGTCCTGATGGTCGGAGGCCCTGAGCACACCGAATCCCGCAACGCTGGACGCGACAATCGCGGCAGCGAGCAATGGAAATCGGCGGCGTGGGCCGGTCGTGAAGCTCATCATGTTTTTCTCCGCTTCGGAGTGAGAGAACGAACCGTGGCCTGATGTGGCTGATCACCGAAGATCGAGGCGATTCAGCGGGTTGTACGACCAGTGTTCCGAAACGGATCTCTTTTTTATGCGGATCTAGCGAATGCCAAGCTGCTTGTGCGTCTGGAGGCTGAGCCGCCATCTCGGATGAGCCATGCAGTACTCGATGGCCAGCCTCGTGTTGTCGGCGACCGAGGGACCATCCATTGGCTGAAGAAAGAAATGCTCGAAGGCGAGATCCTCGAAGGAGTCGGGCATTGCGTCACGCTGCGGGAACACGAGCTTGAGCTCGTTACCCGATCTCTGAGCGAGCGGCGCACCCGCCTTCGGACTCACGCATATCCAGTCAATTCCGCGGGGTGCATTGCGGGTGCCGTTTGTCTCGACTGCAATCGTAAAGCGTTTCGCATGCACCGCCTCAATGAAAGCGTCGTCGATCTGGAGCAACGGCTCGCCCCCGGTGCAAACTACGAGCTTGTCTGTGCGTGCATCCCGCCCCCGCCACGCCGCGTCAATTGCGCTCGCCAATGCTTCTGGAGTCGCGAACTTGCCCCCGTCGGGGCCGGTCCCCACAAAATCCGTATCGCAGAACGGACACACCGCTCGCGAGCGGTCCTCCTCTCTGCCAGTCCAGAGATTACAGCCGCTGAACCGGCAGAATACAGCGGCTTTTCCTGCGTTTGCACCCTCCCCCTGAAGCGTGTAGAAGATTTCCTTGACCGTGTACGTCACCGCGTGCTCCGCGCTTCAGCCGCGTAGGGGATGGGGTCCGATGCTCCTGCTTCATCGAAGCCGCGAAGCCGAAGCTGGCACGCGTCGCAATGACCGCAGGCTTCGCCCGAATCACGGGGATCATAGCAGCTCGTCGTGAGCGAATAATCGACTCCGAGCCCGAGACCGAGCTCGATGATCTCGCGCTTGGTCAACTGTATCAACGGCGTGTTGATCCTGATGCGGCTTTCCTCCTCTGCGTTCTCGAGCCCCGCGCGCGTCGCGAGCCTTGCCATCCGCTCGAACGCGTGGATGAACTCGGGCCTGCAGTCAGGGTACCCACTGTAGTCGAGCGCATTCACGCCAATGAAGATGTCCGCTGCGCCCAGCACTTCGGCGAATGCAAGCGCGAATGACAGAAAAATCGTATTGCGGGCCGGGACGTACGTGATCGGGATCTCGCCCGTATCACCGACCGAGCGATCCTTTGGCACTTCCATATCCGCGGTGAGGGCGGAGCCTCCGAACGCTCTCAGATCGACATCCAGCACCACATGCTGGACGACCGCATACCGCTCGGCGATTTTTTGCGCCGCGGAGAGCTCCGTGGCATGCCGCTGGCCATATCGAAAGCTCAGAGCATGCACGTCGTACCCCTGGCTCGAAACAAGCGCCAGAAGAGTGGTAGAATCGAGGCCGCCGCTGAGAAGCAGGACGGCTTTCTTACGGTCCATCGTTCTAAGATAAGCACCGAGGATAATCACCGTGAACGCACCGCAGTTTCTGCGCATGTCGCTGGTCACCGCCTATGCATTGCTCGCGAGCTGCGCTCCGCAGAGCACGCGGCCCCTGCCACCTGTACCGAGGCCAACAGCGGCGTCCATAAATTCCGGTGATCTGCGGACACGGCTCTACATCTATGCCGATGATTCGATGATGGGGCGCGAGGCGGGCACTATGGGCAACCTCAAGGCGACCTCCTACATCGGCGCAGAAGCAGCGCGAATCGGGCTGGAGCCGGCGGGCGACAGCGGCACGTATTTCCAGGATATCCGCGCCACATCGACGCGATTTTCCGGCGCGTCGATCCCGGGCAGTGCCCGAAACGTGATCGCCGTTCTTCGCGGAAGTGATCCTGCTCTGCGGAATGAGTACGTCGCCATCGGGGCGCACAACGATCACCTCGGCATACGTCCCACGGCGGTCGATCACGACTCTCTGCGGGCCGTCAATCTTCAGCTGCAGCGGCTTGGCGGCGCGGACCGCAGAAATCGGGCGCGCCGTGACTCTCTCCGATCGACGATCCGGGTCAACATGGATAGTCTCAGACATATCCGACGGTCGCGGCTCGATTCGATCGCTAATGGTGCGGACGACGATGGATCGGGGACAGTGACCGTGCTCGAGATCGCCGAGGCGCTGGCGGCGATGCCCGTAAAGCCGAAGCGGTCGGTGATATTCGTCTGGCACACTGCTGAAGAAAAAGGCCTGCTGGGCTCGAAGTGGTTCACTGACCATCCGACAGTTCCTCGCGAGAGTATCGTCGCCCAGCTCAATGTCGACATGGTTGGTCGTGGCAGTGCGGAGGATATCGCCGGTGGAGGTCCGGACTACCTCCAGCTCGTGGGGTCTCGACGTGTATCGACCGAGCTCGGCGATCTGGTCGAGCAGATCAACTCATCCCGTGCGCGACCGTTCAAGTTCGATTACACCTTCGATGCGAATGGGCATCCGGAGCGCATTTACTGTCGCAGTGATCATTACAACTATGCGCGCTACAACATTCCAATCACTTTTTTCACCACCGGACTTCACCCTGATTACCATCAGGTCACGGACGAGCCGCAGTATATCGACTACGAGCACCTCACCCGCATTGCCACATTCGTGCAGGACGTCGCGTTGAAAGTTGCGAACCTGGACCACAGGTTGAAGGTCGACAAGCCGGTCGCTGATCCGACCGGTGCCTGTGTGCAGTAACCCTTGCCGCGGTTACTCGAAGAGGGCGTTCAGGGGAACCAGACGCTGACAATTATGACCACCGGCCTGTTACCCGGTTAACCGGGAGAATCAGGCTGCAGCGGTACGAAGCTCTCCAACGAGACCCTTGAGCTGGCGACTTCCGGCGAGGAGCTGAGTCGACGCACTCGTCATCTGCTCGCAGGCGGCACTCTGCTCTTCCGTCGACGCGCTCACCTGCATTGCTGCCGCGGCGTGGCCTTCGGCCGTCCTGGCGATCAGCCCGACATTCTCCACCGCTCCCTCCACCGCTCGCACGTTCTCCTGCGCTGCGGCTGAGACCGCCGCCGCACTGTACCGCGTACGCTCGGCGGCAGCGACGATCGTGGCGAGCGCTCCGTTCAGGTCGTGCCCGACCCTCTCGATCTCGGCCACGTGGGTGGCGCTTCCCTGCATTGCCCTCGAGGTTGTCGTCACGCGAGTCGTCACCGACTCTGTCAACCGAACAACGTCATCAGCCGCTGTTTGGGTCTGCTCGGCCAGCTTCGCCACCTCGGTTGCCACGACGGCGAATCCGCGCCCTGCGGGACCCGCGCGCGCCGCTTCGATCGACGCGTTCAGGGCGAGGAGATTCGTCTGCTCGGCGATACGGCTCACCGAGCCCACAAAACTGTTGATCTCCGCCGCGGTTTGCGTCAGTTCACTGACC
>DATAIM010000209.1:0-7790 GCA_036262655.1 Gemmatimonadaceae bacterium
ATGCCTGGCGACAACGTTCAGATGACGATCGAGCTGATCACGCCGATCGCGATGGACGAGGGACTGAGATTCGCGATCAGGGAAGGCGGACGCACCGTCGGCGCCGGCGTCGTGACCAAGATCATCAAGTAGACCGATGCCAAGAGACAAGATCATCCTCGCCTGCAGCGAGTGCAAAAACCGCAACTACTTCACGAACAAGAACAAGCGCCTCCATCCGGAGCGCGTCGAGTGGAAGAAGTATTGTCCGCGCTGCAACGCGCACAAACTGCATAAGGAAACGAAGTAAATGGCAGTCGAGGTAGTCCAGCATCGCGAGAATCTTCCCGCGAGGGCGATCAACTTCTATCACGAAGTCGTGGCCGAAATGCGCAAGGTCACGTGGCCGGATCGTGAGCAGCTCAAGGACACCACGATCAAGATCATCATTTTCGTGCTGTTCATCGGCGCGGTGCTCGGACTTCTCGACGTCGTGCTTCAGCTCATCCTCGTCCAGGGCATTCCATCACTGTTTACGGGACGCTGACCGTGGAGCATCGCTGGTACGCGATTCAGACGACGTCTGGGCACGAAAACAAGGTGCGGTCACTGCTCCAGCGTAAAATCGATGGCGATCCTCGGTCGCCCGAGGACCGGTCCATCCGCCAGGCTCTCGTTCCGACGCAGGAAGTGGTCGAGATCAAGAACGGCAAGAAGGTCAACGTCGAGCGGAAGATCTATCCCGGGTATGTCCTCGTCGAGATGGTGATGGACCAGGAGACGGCGCACGCGGTGAACGGAATCCAGGGAGTGATCAAGTTCGTTGGTCACGAGCGACTTCCGCAGCCACTCCGTCCAGAGGAAGTGAATCGTCTTCTCGGTGTCGCGGATGAATCGGCCGCCGAGGAGCCGAAAGAAGAGATTCCGTTTCTGGTTGGGCAGGCAGTGGCGATCACCGAGGGGCCGTTCACGGATTTCAACGGGACCGTCGAGGAAGTCATCGCCGACAAGGGGAAGGTGCGAGTTTCTGTTTCCCTTTTCGGACGACCGACATCGGTGGAATTGGATTACCTGCAGCTCAAGGGCTACTGAGCCCTCAGGTTCCAGGCTTGGGAAAACTGATCCCTTCTCTGTAAATCAGAGGAGAGCCGGTTGCCACTTGATGTACTTCGGTCTATGTTCGGGAGATGGACGTTGCTCAGAAACTCGGCATTCTCTCCGATGCGGCCAAGTACGATGCCTCGTGCGCGAGCAGTGGCGCGAGAGGCAGAAAAGCCAGCAACACCGGGATAGGATCTACTGAAGGAACCGGCATCTGTCACAGCTACACCCCCGACGGCCGCTGTGTATCGCTCCTCAAAATCCTTCTCACGAATTACTGCATCTATGACTGCGGCTACTGCATAAACCGCCGCTCGTCGGGTGTCCAGCGAGCGCGCTTCAGCGCCGAAGAGGTCGTGCAGCTCACGCTCGATTTCTATCGGCGCAACTACATCGAAGGACTTTTTCTCAGCTCGGGAATCATTCGGGACGCGGACTACACGATGGAGCAGCTCGTTCGTGTGGCAAAAACACTCCGCACCACGCACGAGTTTTCGGGATACATACATCTCAAGACCATTCCCAACGCTGCCACCGAGCTGATTACGGAAGCTGGTCGCTGGGCCGATCGGTTGAGCATCAACGTCGAGCTGCCCCGGCAGAAAGATCTCGATCGCCTCGCCCCCGAAAAAGAGCTTGTTCAGATCACGCGAGCGATGGGCGTCGTCCGCGATGGAATCGCTGAGGCCAGGGAGGATCGCGCGCGGAGTGGCAGCCGTTCCCCATCGCCTCAACCTCTCGCGTTCACACCCGCGGGTCAGGCGACGCAGATGATTGTCGGCGCAACCGATGCAACCGATGCTGCGATACTGCAGACGTCCGCTTCACTTTATGGGGTCCAGAAGCTCAAACGCGTCTACTACTCGGCATTCAGTCCGATACCCGATGCATCGAGCATCCTGCCGCCGTCGGCTCCGCCGCTTCTCCGTGAACACCGGCTGTATCAGGCAGATTGGCTGATGCGATTCTACGGATTCGCAGTTGATGAGCTGACAACCCCGACCACGCCCGATCTCGATCTCGACATCGATCCCAAGCTGTCGTGGGCGCTCCGCAATCGAGGTCGCTTTCCGATGGACGTTAACTCTGTGCCGAAAGAGGATCTGCTTCGTATCCCCGGAGTTGGCGTCCGAAGCGTGAAGAGAATAATCGCGGCGCGACGCTGGCACAGATTAAGGCTCGAAGATTTGACGCGGCTGCACGTCGCAATGTCGCGCGCCATGCCATTTCTCTCGACCGCTGACTACTCGCCGACGCGCATCGGCCCGGACTCGGCCGGACTTATGGAATCGGTGACGCGCAATCATCAGCTCGATCTCTGGTCGCGGCCTTCCGTATCGGCGGTGACTGGCGAGCTGTGATGAGCGGAGCCGGCCTGGTGAGTTCGTCGATGAAGATTTGGAGGTCATCCGCAAGAGCATGCCTCGCGCGCGATCTGAATCCTCAAGAGATTGCCTGGGACGCCGCCGGTCGTGCGTCGCTGATATTCGGAGCTCCAATCCAGGGCTTTGCAGACAAGGCGTCGACGCACACGGTCCCGGGCAGATTTCTCGCGATGGCTGCACTTGTTGCGTGTCATCGCGACCCTGATCGATGGTCGCTGCTCTACACGCTTTTGTGGCGCGTGACACATGGTGAGCGGCACGCGCTTGAGATTGCAAGCGATCCCCTTGTTTACCGGCTGACGAGGATGCACCGCGCTGTTCGCCGGGCGTCGCATAAGATGAAAGCGTTCGTGCGGTTCAAGTCGGTCACGGACAGTGACGGAGCCGATGAAGAATTCGTCGCCTGGTTCGAGCCTGCGCATCGTGTGGTGGAGCTCACAGCGCCTTTTTTCGTCGACCGATTTCGGTCGATGCGGTGGAGCATTCTAACGCCGGACGGCTGTGCGCGCTGGGACAGGGAGTCGCTCTCGCTTTCGCCTGGAATCGAGCGGCACGCAGCGAATGTTGGCGAGGACAATCTCGAAAATCTCTGGCGCACCTATTACGCCGGGATTTTCAATCCGGCCCGGCTGAACAGGGAGGCAATGCTGGCCGAAATGCCACAGCAGTATTGGAGGAATCTGCCGGAAGCGCGGCTGATCAGGGAGCTCGCACGGGAGGCCCCTCGGCGCGTGACGACCATGATCGAGCAGACGCTCCGGGCGCCTGAGCCGCTCCGTACTCGGGGCGGTAGTAGTTCGTAATCGTTCGGAACAGCCCGCACTAGTCCGCACTAGTCATTGGTTCTGAATCCGTAGCCCCAAGCCACTATTGCGGACTATTGCAGCCTACTTCGATCAATCTCCGCTCCGACGTCGCCGGAGCGACCCCTCCCCCTTCCGCCAAAGATTTCCTCCCACTACATTAAAAGGCTGTCTTAGAGCCACAGCGATCCACTCCTGATCGCGGGTGGTGGCCCTTGCGCGGGGCGGCCGATGAGGCGAGTAGCGCAACCGTCGGATACCACTACGACGCTAAAACAAATCGTGGCAGTTGAATCCGCGCAGTCCACCACCGGGCTCCCCGCGGGAATACGCTAAAGGAGTATCATGGCAAAAAAGGTCACTGGATTCGTCAAGCTGCAGATCCCTGCAGGCAAGGCGAACCCGGCGCCCCCCGTCGGAACCGCCCTCGGTCCGCAGGGAATCAACATCATGGCCTTCTGCAAAGAGTTCAATGCTCGCACGCAGGGTCAGGACACGATTCTCCCGGTCGAGATCACGATCTTCGCCGACAAATCCTTCACCTTCATCACGAAGACGCCGCCGGCCGCCGTCCTCCTGAAAAAGGAAGCAGGGATCGAAAAGGGCTCGGGTGCGCCCAACCGCACAAAAGTTGGATCTGTAACCACAGCGCAGGTGAGAAAAATCGCCGAGATCAAGCTCCCTGACCTGAACTGCGATTCCATCGAGTCGGCAATGGCAATGGTCGCCGGGGCCGCACGGTCGATGGGCGTCGAGGTGAAGGACTGATGCGAAGTCACGGCAAAAAGTACAAGGCAGCAGCGACGAAGCGCGACATTGCCACCCGGTATCAGCCGCGGCAGGCGATCGACCTCGTGAAGTCTGCTGCATTCGCAAAATTCGACGAAACGGTCGAGGTCGCCGTTCGGCTCGGAGTCGACCCCCGCCATGCCGACCAGGTTGTTCGGGGAACCGTCGTTCTCCCCGCCGGTACCGGTAAGACGGTGCGTGTCCTCGTCATCGCCCAGGGTGAAAAGGCGCGTGAGGCCGAGACAGCAGGCGCCGATTACGTCGGTACGGAATACATCGCAAAGATCAAGGAGAACTGGCTCGATTTCGACGTTCTCATCGCCACCCCGGACCAGATGGGCCAGCTCGGCGCACTTGGCCGCGTGCTCGGTCCCCGTGGTCTGATGCCGAATCCCAAGGCCGGCACCGTGACGTTCGATGTCGCGCGTGCGGTTCGGGAAGTGAAGGCGGGAAAGATCGAGTTCCGTGTCGACAAGAGCGGCAATGTCCACGCGGCGATCGGGAAGGTGTCGTTCCCGTCAGAAGCCCTGGTGACGAACTTCACGGCGTTCATGGACCAGATCGTTCGATCGAAGCCTGCTGCAGCAAAGGGTGTGTACGTGAGAACGGTCGCCGTATCGAGCACGATGGGCCCCGGTGTCAGCATCGATATCACTCCTTACCGGTAACCGGTATATGAAAAGAGCCGAAAAGGAGCAGATGGTGAGCGACTTGAGGGACAAGCTGAAAGGCTCGAAGTCGCTCTACTATACAGACTTCACGGGTTTGAACGTGAAGCGCATGACGGAGCTGCGCCGCCGCCTCAAGCGTGCGGGCGTCGACTACGTCGTGATCAAGAACACGTTGGCGCTTCGGGCGGTCAACGAGAGCGGACTGGTCGGAGAGCGCCTCAAGGGCCCGACGGGTCTCGTGTTTGGAACGGATCCAGTGGCGGCGGCAAAGGTCCTCACGGATTTCGCGAAAGAGTTCGAGCAGAAGCCCGCGGTAAAAGGCGGCATGCTCGAAGGGAAGTCGGTCGACGCCGCGCAGGTGAAGCAGCTCGCGTCGCTTCCTTCCCGCGAGCAGATGCTGGCAGAGCTCGGTGCTGGTCTCATGTCCCCGATGGCGGCCTTTGTCGGCGCGCTCAACGGGCTTCTTTACATGTTTGCAGGCGCGCTTGACGCGCTCAAGTCACAGCGCGAAGGCGCCTAATTAACTCCGGAGAAATACTACAATGGCCAACGCAACCATGAGCAAGGACGAGATTCTCGATGCCATCGGCAACATGTCGGTGTTCGAGCTCGCCGAGCTGATCGAGGCTTTCAAGTCGAAGTTCAATGTCACCATCTCGGCCGCCGCCCCGGCGGCGCCCGCAGCTGGTGGAGCAGGTGCCGCCCCCGCAGCCGCCGCTGAAGAGCAGACCGAGTTCGAGGTCCGCCTGAAGGAAGCCGGCGCGAAGAAGATCCAGGTCATCAAGGTCGTGCGCGAGCTGACTGGCCTGGGCCTGAAGGAAGCCAAGGACCTCGTCGATGGCGCGCCAAGCGCCGTCAAGACCGGCGTCACGAAGGATGAAGCCGCCGCAATGAAAGCAAAGCTCGAGGAGCAGGGCGCCGTCGTCGAAGTGAAGTAAGGGTCGAGAGCTCCGGCCGTCACGGCGGCCGGATTCCTCACCCTCACTTCCACTCCGACGATATGCATCAGCTTCCACGTCGCTCCACAACTGAAGTTTCTCCACACGCTCCAATCTGGGCCTGCGAAAATTTCGCCTGTCTTCAGAGTGGGGCTGTTTGCGCCTGCACAGTAGGTGATAAATGCCAGAATTGATGAAGGAAATCTCATTCGCGAAGCTAGATCAGGGCATGAACATGCCCCATCTGCTCGACATTCAGACGCGCGCGTTCGAATCGCTGCTCCAGCTGGATGCCACTCTCCACGACCGCGAAGACATCGGGCTAGAGCGCGTCTTCAAGGATCTCTTCCCGATCACGGACGTCCACGAGAACTTCTCGCTGGAGTTCAAGAGCTACACGCTCGGGGATCCGAAATACTCAGTCGCAGAATGCATCGAGCGCGACATGACCTACTCGGCGCCGCTCAAGGCGACGCTGCAGCTGGTCATCTTCGAGGAGACGGAAGCCGGCAAGCGCCCGAAGAACATCATCGAGAAGGAAGTCTATCTCGGCGAGCTTCCGTTGCTCACGCCCCTCGGGACGTTCGTAATCAACGGAGCTGAGCGCGTCGTCGTCAGCCAGCTGCACCGTTCACCGGGTGTCGTGTTCGAGGAGTCGACACACCCGAACGGTCAGCGCCTCATCTCCGCCCGCATCATCCCGTTCCGCGGATCATGGGTCGAGTTCACGGTCGACATTCACGATGTGATCTACGTCCACATCGACAAGAAAAAGAAGTTCCCGGCGACCGCGCTCCTCCGCGCTTTCGGCTACGGCACCAACTCGTCGATTCTGCGCCTCTTCTTCGGCGAGCGCGAGCTCGACCTCGTCAAGAAGCGTGAGAGCCGCACCGACCAGCGTGAGGTCCTCGGCGCAATCATCGCCGAGAACATTACGCTCGCCGGCGAGGCCGTGGATCCCGACGCTCCGAAGCTCAAGACGAAGAAAGCCAGGACACAGCTGGAGCGCGACCAGTCGGAGCTGCTCGTCTCCGAGGGCGATGAGCTGACCGAAGAGGTCTTCAATCGCCTGCGGCGGCTGAAGATCGACCGCATCAAGGTATTCGCTTCCTACACCACGATTGACCTTCGAGATGAACTGGATGCAATCGAGCGTGGAGAGCGCCCTCAGCGGCGCGTGCTCGCCGTCGATGCCGTAAATCTCGAGACCGGCGAAGTGATTGCCGACAAGGATACGACGCTGACCGACGCGGTGATCAGGAAGCTCCGCAAGGCGGAGATCACGAAGGTCCAGGTGTTTGTGACCTCGGGCCGCGCCGAGTCGATGCTCATCAAGAACACACTGGCGAAAGACCCGACGCACGCTGAAGAAGAGGCGCTGCGCCAGATCTACTCGCTGCTCCGTCCCGGAGACGCCCCGAATCGCGAGACGGCGAAGCAGGCGCTCGAGCGGTTGTTCTTCTCGCCCAAGCGTTACGACCTCGGCCGCGTTGGCCGGTACAAGATCAATCAGCGCCTCCTCACGAACCGCCCCGCGAGCGAGACGGTTCTCACGAAGGAGGACTTTGTCGCGATCATCCGCTACCTGATGGAGCTGCACGAGGGACGCGGATACACGGACGACATCGATCATCTTGGAAACCGACGTATCCGCTCTGTCGGCGAGCTGATCGCCAACCAGTTCTCGGTCGGTCTGTCCCGCATGGCGCGCCTCGTAAAGGAGCGCATGTCGATCAACACCGATCCCGAAAAGATTTCTCTCGACGACCTCGTCAACGCGAGAACGGTCAGCGCGGTGATCCAGGCGTTCTTCGGATCGTCGCAGCTGTCTCAGTTCATGGATCAGACGAATCCTCTCGCCGAGCTGACGCACAAGCGTCGCTTGTCGGCGCTTGGACCGGGTGGGCTCACGCGTGAGCGCGCGGGCTTCGAGGTGCGCGACGTGCACTACTCACAGTATGGCCGCATGTGTCCGATCGAGACGCCTGAAGGTCCGAACATCGGGCTCATCACGTCGCTCGCCTGTTTCGCGCAGGTAAACGATCTCGGATTCATCGAGACGCCGTATCGTGTGGTGCGCAACGGCAAGGTTACTGACGAGATCTCGTGGCTCGATGCGAACCG
>DATAIM010000210.1:0-2659 GCA_036262655.1 Gemmatimonadaceae bacterium
GGAGCCACCGCTCGTGTTGACATCGTTCTCGTTGATCCGTCCGTTCTGGAAAACCGGTGTACCGCGTGCGTCCTCGAGCGCGATGAGATTGATCGAAACCGTGTCGAGCTGTCCGGCCGTGCCTCCGACTTTTGGAATCGGGCGATAGTTGATGCGGAAGCGGCCTTCGGGATTCTGGAAGTAGTTGGTTCCCTGCCGCGTCGAGAAGTTCCAGCGCGACTTGCCCATCGCCCCCTTCTTGGTGATGATCTGGATCACACCGTTGGAGGCTTCGGTGCCGTAGAGTGTGGCGGCCGCGGGGCCCTTGATGACTTCGATCGACTCGATGTCATCGGGATTGATGTCGTTGATGCGCGAGATGGAGCTCGATCCGAAGGCCTGGTTGATCGGGCCTGTGGCGGCCTGCGCATTGGCGCGTACGCCGTCGACATAAACCAGCGGTTCATTCGAGAGCGAGAGGCTCGAGGCGCCGCGGATGCGAATGCGGGCACCAGTGCCGACGTTGCCGGTGGCGGGGTTGACGAAGACGCCAGGCGAGCGGCCGTTCAGCAGCTGCTGGATGTTGTTGACAGTTCCCTGCTCGGTGACTTTAGCCGCGTTGACCGTCGTCACTGCATTGCCGAGCTCGCGCAGCGCCTGGCCACCCGGAGTTCCGGTAACGACGACCTTGTCGAGCGAGACCGACTGCTCGGACATGTTGATGCGCACATCGGCCGCGCCGACTCTGACCGTCTGCGTGATCGGGCGGTAGCCGATTCGCCTGATCTCGAGCGTCACTGTTTCGCCGGTGAGGCCCCCGATGCGAAACCGGCCGTTTCCGTCCGTTGACGTACCTATAGTAGTGCCAGCGACACTTACCCGTGCTGAGGGGATGGGATTCGAGGAGGCACCGCTGATGACTGTGCCGGAGACCGACGTGCCCTGGGCGACGACGATTTCCGGCGAGAAGAGCGCCGCAAACGTGAGAATGGCGACCGAGAGGGCAAGGCGTCGATGATTCAGGACGCCGCGGACACGGGAAACAGCTGACGCTGGGGGGCTGTACATGCAGACTCCGGGGTTCAGGGAACGAGAGTGACCGTTCGCTTCATGCGGGGGTGATTGGCATCCGAAGATGAGGGCCGAATACCCACGAGGCAAGCTTCAAATTGGGTCAAGGTGCGCGAGCTGCTGCTCCAGTTGCTTCCGCTCCGTGAATTCGTGCAAGCTGTCGGGTGACGCCACTGCCGTTCGGCGCGCCCCGGGCGGGGTGTCTTTTCGACTGGCTTGTTTCTGGCGAGAATCTGCTCCGTGAGATTCCGGCGAGTTCTGGTGATTGTGAACCCCGCTTCGCGCCGCGGCCGCCGCGTTGCGGCCGAGGCTGAGCGGGCTTTCGCCGAAGCAGGAGTGGAGACCGAGGTAACGCTGACCGAAGCGCCGGGTCATGGTGCGCAGCTCGCGGCGCGGCTCGCGAGCTCGTACGACGCTGTATTCACGGTTGGGGGCGACGGGACGGCGATGGAGGTTGTCGGTGCGCTCGCGCATATCGGTCCGCCGGTGGGAATTCTCCCGGGCGGAACGGGCAACGTGATCGCACGCACGCTTGGAACTCCAGTCAATATTGGCAAAGCGGTGAATGTGCTGCTGAATGGGGACGAGGCGCGTATCGACCTTGGACTCCTGAGCACGGGCCAGCGGTTTGCGATCGGAATGGGGGTTGGTCTCGACGCGACGATGATCGCCAATGCGCCGGGTGCGTTGAAGCGGAGGATCGGATTCTTTGCGTATGTCATCGGCGCGCTCAAGGCGTTCGTGAAGCTCGAGACATTCACGGTCCGTCTGACTGTCGACGGCGTGACGCGGGAGATGCGTGCGTCGGCGGTGCTTGTTGCGAATTTCGGGGCGGTGATGAACAACCTGCTGACATTCGGCGACGGGATTCAGCGTGATGATGGGGTTTTGAACGCGTGCGTGTATTCACCGCGGAACGCCGTTGACGCTATTCGCATTTTGTGGGGGATGGCCCGCAAGAAGTTCAAGCCTGATCCGTGCGTGTTTTATCTGGCGGGATCGTCGTTCCAGATCGAGACGGTTCCGGCGCGTCTGGGTCAGGCGGATGGCGAGCTGATTGGCGATTCCCCGTTTTCGATCACGGTAGAGCCGCTGGCGGCCCGGGTTCTGGTGCCGAAAAGGAGCTAGCGCAGTCGCAGGGCGTAGTGCTCACCAAAGGGCGCTATCCGGACTGGTGCCGGTCTCGGGGTTATGGAGCCACCCGCGAGCGAGCGCCTCACCACTTGATTGGACCATTGAAAACACCGCCGAAAATCGCATTTTGTTTCCCCTGTTCGCGTCGATAAAGGCGGACTAACCCTTTTTCTCTCACTTGCGTCGTGAGGCAATGACACCATTCCGTATCGCATCCTTCGCATTCGCGCTCGCCGCCGGCTCGCTCGCTGGTATCCCGGCCGCGAGAGCACAGAACCCGTCGCTCGCACCGGCATGGATCGAAGTGAACTGGCAATTCACCGGTGTCCATGCGATGTCGGGTGTAGACGCGTGTCCGAAAGGCGCGCGGAGGAATGGTGTGGAGGCGATGCAGGGAACGCTCCGCTATTCGCGGACTGGCCGGGGCTATCTCTACGCCGGGAAAGGACGCGTGCGGATCGACGTAGATGTATGC
>DATAIM010000211.1:0-8128 GCA_036262655.1 Gemmatimonadaceae bacterium
AGACATCACTGCTGAAAGCATTCCCGGTAAAGGTTCGGTGTTCTCGGTGCGTATTCCGCGCGCGCCTGAAGCATCCGCAGCGCCTCATCGCCTGGCATCGTGATCAACCGGGCGGGGCTGCTGTTCTTCGTAGTGATCAGCGGATGTACAAAAGCGCCGGGATCATCTGTTACGGGAGACAGCGCCGCGCACGCCGGGATGTCAACAGACCGCCACGAGGCGATGCACGGAGCGGACACCGCGTCGCTCTCCGATTCCGCGTTCGAAAAGCTTCAGCAGCGCGGCGGTCGCGTGATGGGCGTTGACCAGTATACGTCTTCGCACAAATTCGACATAACACCCGACGGAGGACGCATCGAGCTCCAGCGAAACACCACCGATTCGATGGACATCGCGGAGATACGGTCGCACATGAGAGACATCGAGAAGGCGTTCCGGAGTGGAGATTTCGCGAAACCCTTCGCCGTACATGATCGCGAAATGCCGGGGACCAGGGTGATGACGAACCGGAGATCCGCAATCCAGTACGTCTACCATGAGCTGCCGCGCGGCGCGGAGCTGAGACTTGTCACCACGGATTCTGCGGTGAGAGCCGCCATCGCCGACTTCATTCGTGCCCAACGCGCCGAGCACCGGTCCACGGGACAGGACGTTCCCCGCCACTAGGTGACGGTCAGCTGGTGTCGCGCTTCCTGTCGTTGATCAGGATCGTGGCGATCATGTACAACCCCAGCGCTGCCGCGATCACGATGCAAGCCAACCCGAGTCGCCTCCAGTATTGAAGCAGTGAGCTGCTCGCGATCAGGAGTCCTGCGAGGACGAGGCCAGTAAAGATCCGGTTCGCGATCTTTTCCATTCCCTTGAGCAGCATCGGAAGCTGGGGAGTGTCGACTCTGAATGCGAAATCGTTTCGTGCCATTCGCTCGGTAATCTTGTCCAGCCGCCGAGGGAGGGCATTCACGAGGTCGCTCGTCGCAGTGGCCATCTGAAACAGGCGCCGCGGCGACATGTCGCGCCGCGCCCGCTCGTTCGCGATGTCAGAGGCATAATCGCGCATCGTCTGCGACGGATTGAAGTTCGCGTCCAGCTCGCGCGTCACTGCGTCGAGGTTGAACAAGGCCTTCGCCAGAAGAGTCAGCTCGGCCGGGAGCTTCAGCCCTTCCCGATACCCAATGCTGATCATCTCGTAAAGGACGAGACCAGCGGGCGTATCTCCGACAGACTCATCGGCGTGTTTCGCGATCAGGGCTGAAACGTCTCTGACGTATGCAGCGCGGTCGAATGACTGGCCGTGCTCCCCGATCTCGATCAATACTTCCGCGGCTGCGTCGCCTTGATTCTCCGCCATCGCCAGGAGAAGCCGGATGACGGAGTTCCGCATCGATTCAGTCAGGTGCGCCGTCATGCCGAAGTCAATCATTGCGAGCTTCGGATCGTCGGGGTCGGCCAGATCGACGGCCGCACGCATCGCTTCGCCTTCGGACTTCACCAGTGGGGTCGCGGCTTTCCTCTCCTCTCCCCGGCGATCGAGTGCGGCCGCCTCCGCGGGCGTAAGCGGATTCTCCCTGCCCGGCAGCACGACGAAAATGTTGCCGGGGTGCGGATCGGCGTGAAAATGACCGGTGGCAGTGATCTGGTGGAGGTAGGCCCGCGCGAACTCGTCCGCGAGCATCTCGAAATCGTACTCGATCCGCGTGATCGGCGGAATCTGGCTGATCTTCACTCCGCGCACTCGCTGAGTCGTCAGCACCTTGTGCGTCGTATAAGCGTCGATCACCCGCGGAATGAGAATGTGCGGGAATGCTGCGAGCGAGCGCCTGAAATTCGCTGCATTGCGCGCTTCGGTCCGATAATCGAGCTCATCGACAAGCGCGCGCTCCACCTGCTGAACCACGCCGATGATGTCCACCTTGTCGCCGGCCGAGGTGTGCGCCGTCATGAACTGCGCCAGCTCTCTGAAGAACTGGATGTCCTCCGCCAGAACTTCCCGAAGTCCGGGGCGTTGAACTTTTATGACGACGTCGCGGCCGTCCCGAAGCTGTGCTGCATGCACCTGCCCCAGTGATGCGGATCCCAGCGGCTTTTCCTCGAACGATGCGAAGAGCTTGTTGATCTTCGCGCCGAGCTCCTGCTCGATGCATTGCTCAACATCCTTGAAGGGCATTGGCGGGACGCTGTCCTGAAGGTGCTCCAGCTCCTGGATATAAGTTTGAGGCAGGAGATCCGGACGGGTCGAGAGAACTTGTCCCAGCTTGATGTACGCCGGGCCAAGCTCCACGAGGCGCTCCCGGAATGCAACGGCTTTTTTGTCCGACGGCTCCTTATCGTCGGGTCGAGCTGCGTCTTCCAGAGCGGCCCCTTGAAAGCCGAGCAGTCCTTCTCCCTTTGCAAAATCCATCAGCCCGTAGCGCGTAAGCAGGCCAACCGTGGATGCGAGCCGCGGGATGTACCTTGGGGCAAGGATCATGTATGCCGGAAAGGCAGAAAGTGTGCCCGGTTCGGATTGCCTGACGACCGCGGTGCAGGAGATATTTACGAATGACTGACGACAAAGATGTGGGAAGTGATGAGCAAGGAGGTAGAGAGTCGTCCGGCCGCGTGAAACTGCACATCGTCGATAAGCCGTGGGGACATGAGACGATCTGGGCCCACACTCCGAGGTATGTCGGCAAGATCCTTCACATCAGGGCCGGCCACGCACTCTCTGTTCAGTACCATGAGAAAAAGGACGAGACAGTGCATCTGCTTACCGGCCAGCTCGTCTATCGTGTACAGGACGGCGACGCGCTCGAGGACATGCAGGTCAAGGCGGGCGAATCGTTCCGAATCACGCCGGGCACTATTCACCAGATGGAAGCCATCACCGACTGCGACGTTCTCGAAGTCTCGACTCCCGAGCTCGACGATGTCGTGCGGCTTTCCGACAGATACGGCAGAGAGGGTACAAGCGCTCCATGAAGGTGATCATTCCACTGGCGGGGAAGGGGACGCGGCTGAGACCGCACACGCACGTCACGCCAAAGCCGATGCTCCGGGTGGCAGGGAAGCCGGTGATGTCATACGTCCTCGATGAGCTGCGCGACCTTGGCGGCATCGAGGAGATCATTTACATCACGGGGCATCTCAAGGAGAAAGTCGAGGAGTTCGCGCGCCAGAGTCTCGACATCCCGTCAACGTTCATCGAGCAGAAAGTGCAGGATGGCACTGCAGGCGCGATCGCACTCGCTCGCGACCGTGTCGATCAACCAGTCCTGATCATTTTCGTCGATACGATCTTCGACGCCGACCTCTCGGTGGTCAACCGAACCGACGCCGATGGAATCATCTGGACCAAAGAAGTCGAAGATTACCAGCGGTTCGGCGTAGTAGTCACTGACGCCGAGGGCAACATGACAAAGATTGTGGAGAAGCCGAAGACGCCGATCTCGAAACGGGCGAATATCGGGCTCTACTATATAAAGAACTGGAAGCTGCTGTTCGACGGAATCGATCACGTGCTCGCGTCACCCACCAACCAGGGCGAGTACTACCTTACGGATGCCTTCCAGTACATGATCGACAAGGGAGCGAAGATTCAGGTCATCGATGTCGAAGGGTGGTATGACGCCGGCAAAATCGAGACGATTCTCGAGACGAATCAAACGATGCTCTCGAAGGGGCATGCCCGCCGCCCGGCTGACACCGGAGGATCGACAATCGTCGAGCCCGTCTACATAGAGGATGGCGTGACCCTCAATGCCTCGACCATTGGACCGAATGTATCTCTTGGAAAGGGGTGCATCATCGAGAGCTCGGAGGTGAGCCACTCGATCATCGGCACAGGGACGACGATACGGAAATCGACCATCACCAACTCTCTGATAGGTGATGATGTCGTGCTCGACGGCGTAAAGGGCGAGCTCACCGTCGGCGATCACTCGGAGGTGAGGCTATCGCCATGAAGCTGAGCAGGAACGTTGTCGCGCTCGGTGCGGTCAGCTTCCTCACCGACGTGGCGACGGAGATGATCTATCCGCTCCTGCCGCTTTTCCTGAGCACTGTACTTGGCGCCAACGCAAGCTTCATCGGCGCAATCGAGGGCACCGCAGAATCGACTGCCGCACTGCTCAAGCTTGCGAGCGGATGGTGGTCAGACCAAGTGAAGAAGCGGAAACCTCTTGTCGTTGCGGGTTACGTCATCGCGACGATCGCGCGGCCGTTCACCGCCATCGCGCAGAGTGCCGCGCAGGTCCTGCTGATCCGGCTTACGGATCGAATCGGAAAGGGAATTCGGACTGCGCCGCGCGATGCTCTGCTCGCTGAATCAGCGCCACCCGACGCTCGAGGTCGCGCCTTCGGATTTCACGCAGCGATGGACAATGCCGGCGCAGTGCTTGGGCCGGTCGTGGCGTTCGCGCTCATCAGATATTTCGATCTGTCGTTGCGCAGCGTCTTCTGGCTTGCCGCGATACCCGGCGCGCTCGCGGTGATCGTCCTGGTCATAGCTGTGCGTGAGATCCGCGCATCAGAAGCGGCCGTGGAGGTGCGAACTGCAGCGGACCTGTCATCACCGGACAAGCTTGGCGGCCGCTTCTGGGCTTACCTTGCCGTCGTTCTCCTCTTCACGCTAGGCAACTCTACCGATGCGTTTCTGCTGCTGCGCGCGAACCAGCTTGGTATCGCGGTAGCGCTGGCGCCGATTCTCTGGGCCTTTCTGAATCTCGTGAAGGCACTCCTCGGCACATGGGGCGGAGCATTGTCCGACCGGTTCGGTCGAAAGCCATTGATTGTCGCGGGCTGGCTCCTGTACGCGACGGTGTATTTCGGATTCGCACGGGCAACGGCTGCGTGGCACGCATGGGCGCTGTTCGCTGCATACGGGCTTTTTTACGCGCTGACCGAGGGAACGGAGAAGGCACTTGTCGCCGACCTTGTTCCGCTCTCCCGACGCGGAGCCGCATATGGCTGGTTCAATCTCGCGATTGGCCTCGGCGCTTTGCCGGCATCACTTATTTTCGGAGCAGTCTGGGATCGCGCCGGAGCGTCCGTCGCGTTCACCTTCGGCGCATCGCTTGCGCTACTCGCAGCCGTTGGGATGACGACTGTCGCGCCGTCCCATGCATTAAGCCCTCAGGAGCAGTAAGGACGGAACCAGTCTTCGCGCTGAGAGACCGTCAGTGGAACATCGATTGTCGCCCGGCCGGCGACATTGGTCTCCAGTCTCAGAAACCCGCGGCCCGCCGCCAGAAGATCGTAGATGCCATTGACGTTTGCTCCTTGTGTCTCCATCGCGAATCCCTGCAGGATCGTGACGCGGGGCGCGTTGGTGACAGGAAAACTGAAGACGATCCTGGATGAGTTGGCGTTGTCCCGAAGAGTCGCTGACGTGACCTGCTGTACTACGGAGCCTGTGATCAGCCAGTCGATCGTCTTGTTTGGATCAGAGTCTCGGTGTTCCATCACATTCATCCGCGCCGAGAGGGTGTCGCCTGGCGCTGCGATGAGCTGCCCGGTCACACTCACGTTTCGCAGCTCGTAGTTGCAGCGGCCGCTCAAAATGAGGCACCCGTGGAGCCCGAAGGGAAGAACAAGCAGGGAGATCCAGAGACGGCGGAACGTCATGCAACGGTTTATGGCGAAACTCGTGTGCGATGGGTACACTGCAGGGTACTGGAACGCGGCACGTGAGCCGAATCTGTCCGAATGATTCATCCTCTGAGGGTGAACGCGCAATACGAGAGTTGAGATGTTTTTCACCAGACTCTTCAATCAGCAGCGGCTATCCGCGCCTTTGATCCAGCTGGCACTCGTCGCGGCGATCATTGCGTGTGTTGCGCTCCCGAGTTCCGGCCAGGCGCAAGTCCAGCCGACAACGCGCATTCGAATCAGAACCGCGGACGGCGCGCCTGTAGCTGGAGCGCTTGTCGGGCTTCTTGACGCGAGCGGGAAGATTGTCGTGGAAGGGTTGAGCAACGCCGAGGGCGCCCGATCGCTGTCGGCCCCTGAGGGGACGTACCGCGTTCAGGTTCGGCGAATCGGGTTCGAGCCGTTCATCTCGGAACCGATGGCGTTTCCGAGATCGGGCGATCTCGTGCTGCCGATCACCGATCGCGCCGTGTCGCTGCAAACGGTCGTGGTAACGGCGGGCGCGCGATGCCGCAGCATCGAGACCGACGCCGCCGCACTGGCAACAGTGTGGGAGGAAATCGCCAAGGCGTTGCGCGCGAGCCAGCTGACGATGGGAGATCTTGCGGGCATCGGCCAGTTCCGCACGTACAGGAAGGATGTGGGGCCAAGGGGAAAGTTGATCTCCAGCGTGACGAACGTGTTCAAGGTTCAGAACGCGCGGCCATTTGGCACGATCGATCCGCGAGTACTCGCAATCGCGGGATACGTCCAGGGGAACGTCACGGATGGATGGGAGTACTACGCCCCGGACGAAGCAGTGCTCCTCTCGGACGCGTTTGCGTCGACGCACTGTTTTCGCGTAGTGCGCGATAAAAAGCGCCCGGGGTTGATCGGCGTCAGCTTCGAGCCAGTGGCCGGCCGCAGGCAGTCCGACATTGCCGGCGTGCTATGGGTGCAGGAGAAAACGTCGGAACTGCGTGAGATGACTTTCAAGTTCGTGAACGTCGACGTGATCTCGCGATTCGACGCTGGCGGAAGAACGCACTTCCGCCGAATGCCTTCGGGAGCGTGGCTTGTCGATGAATGGAGCCTTCGCTTTCCAAAGCTCGAGGTGAAAGAATCCGGGGAGACATTCGTGGAGATCGGGTTCGTCGAGAATGGCGGAGGCATAATCCAGGACGCGATACCGCAGAACAACGGATCGTCCTGATCCAGCCGTTCAACAGCAGCGCGCGCCGGGCTTCTCGTACCTCGTTTCCATTCTCTCCTTCACAAAATCGTCGAGCGAAATCAGCTCCCGTTCAGGGTGGCATTGCCGGGCATAAGCAACGTATCGCTCGTAGTCGGGTGCGCCGAGGATTGCACGGATTGCAGCAGCGAGCGCGGACAGCGGTGAGCTATCGTCGTGGTCCGGCTTGATTGCTGACTTTGCGGTCATTTCCTAATCAGAATCCGGCTTTACCGGCACGCGAGACGGGAGATTACTCTCGAATATCTCGAAGATGCGCCGGTACTCGTCCGCCCAGGACGATGGCCGGACGAAGGCGTGATCCTCGACGGGATAAACCGCGAGCTCCCAATCGGTCTTGCCAAGCTCGATCAGCCGCTGAGTGAGACGCACGACGTCCTGAAAGAGGACGTTGGTGTCGACCATTCCATGGAGAATCACCAGCGGATCCTTGAGGCCCTCCGCAAAGTAAATCGGTGAAGAGCGGCGATACGCGACTGTGTCACTCTGCGGGAAATTCAGGATGTTCGATGTGTACCCATGATTGTAGTGCGCCCAGTCGGTGACACTGCGCAGCGCCGCACCCGCCCCGAAATGCTGCGGCTGCGTGAACAGCGCAAAGAGCGTGATGAATCCGCCGTAGCTGCCGCCGTATATCCCGATCCGTTCCGGATCGATGCCGTGCTCCTTTTGCAAATACTTCGAGGCATCCACCTGGTCCTGAAGATCGCGACCGCCCATGTAACGGTAGATCGCAGTTCGCCAGTCCCGGCCGTACCCTGCAGACGCGCGGTAGTCCACGTCGAGCACCGTGTACCCCTTCGATGCGAGGAACTGGTTGAACATGTACTCGCGCGGGTACTCCGACCAGAAGTTGCCGACGTTGTGCAGGTATCCGGCGCCGTGAACGAAGATCACGGCTGCACCGTTGGACTGAGCGCCCATGTCCTTCGGCCGATAGATGTGCGCGGGAAGCTGCGCGCCGTCGCTCGCCGGAAGCTTTACGAGCTCGGGCGCGATCCAGGGAAATGACAGCCATTCTGCGCTCGGGCTCACCGTAAGCTGAGACATCGCGGCGCCTGGTTTGTTGGCGGCCAGGAAGAGATCGGGAGGACGGTTCACGTACGAGTAAACGTCGGCCAGCAGGGCGCCATTCGGTGACACCGTAACACGGTGCCTGCCGGACCTGGTCGTTATTCTCTCTCTCGTGCCCCCGTTTACCGACATACGGTAGAACTGCTCTTCCGCCGGCGACGGCTCGTTGGTTTGGAGATAGAATGTCTTTCCATCCGG
>DATAIM010000212.1:0-10899 GCA_036262655.1 Gemmatimonadaceae bacterium
GTCGCCGTTCTCTCCGCGTCATTCGACGACGGAAGGAATGCGCTGCTCGCGGTGGTTACGGATGATCTTCGCAATCGTGGGCTTCGTGCGGATTTCCTCGTTCGCGACGTGGCTGCTGTGGCAGGAGGTCGCGGCGGAGGCAAGCCCCATATGGCGCAGGCGGGCATCCCAGACGCCGGCAGGCTTCCGGACGCTCTCGCTGCCGTTCCTGGAGTGGTACGGTCCCAGCTGACCCGCTGACACCCTCGGAGAGTGACGTCGGAGCAATGAAAGCTGACGTCAGGTCCATTCGGCTGACCGACTGGCTCGCCTCACGCGCGCCGTCTGCGCCGCCCGCGCTCGCCAGGCGTTTGCACGATCTGCTTGGCGATGCCGAAGTCAGCAACCCCGCGCACCTGCCCGATGTCCTCATAGATCGCGCTGCGCACGTCCTCGCCCGCATCGGCGATGACAGGACCGCGGCTACAGATCTTCTGGCCGCCGACGCACTGATTACCTACGCGATGGAAGCAGCCGCGGAGTTTTGCCTGGATGTCGCCTCGATCGCTTCACAGGCCGTTGAGAAGCTGGCGAGCGTGCATCGGCTAAATCCAGAGAGCGGTGAGCAATGATCAGGATCATGTTCACCGGTGGGACTATCGCTATGCGTAACGACCCGCGCGGGGCAGGAGCCGCGCCGCCGCTGACCGCGAAAGAGATTCTGGATGCGACCCGGGGCATCGAAGCCGTTACAGGTGTCGAAACGGAGGAATGGGGAGCCTTCCCGGGGCCGCACATGACGGTAGAGCGGATGTGGGAGCTTCGGAACAGGATTCGACAGCATCTTGCCAGTCCCGACGTTAGCGGCGTCGTGGTAACGCACGGCACCGACACGCTCGAGGAAACCGCATACCTCGTGGCCCGCTCCGTTCCTTGCGACAAGCCTGTGGTGTTCACCGGCGCCATGCGAACAGTAAGTGATTTGGGCTGGGATGGGCCGGCTAATCTGCTCGAGTCGGTTCGCGTGGCCGCCAGCGAGGAGACGCGGGGTTTCGGAGCGATGGTTGTATTAGGTGGACAGATCTTCACCGCGCTCGACGTAACGAAAACGAACACGCACCTTCTGGACGCTTTCGAGAGCCCGGGATTCGGCCCGCTCGGTGTGCTCGACGAAGGCCAGCTGATAGTGCATCGAGAAATGCCGTCGATGCCGCCCATCATCGACCCGCCTCACCTTGGAACGCCCGTCGATATCATTTTCGTGGCCGCAGGATCCGACGCGCGCCTGCTCGATGCATCGAGGGAATGCGCCCGCGGGGTGGTCATCGCAGCAATGGGGCGAGGCAATGTTCCCCCGGCGCTCGTCCCCGGGATCGCGCGCTGGATATCGGAGGGCAAGCCCGTCATCATCACGTCGCGCACGCAGGGCGGCCGCGTCGGGCAGACGTACGGGTACGCCGGAGGCGGAAAGAGACTCGAGGAGATCGGGGTGATCTTTGGGGGCTCCCGCCGCGCACAGCAGGCCCGGATCGACCTCATGCTCGCCCTCGGTCAGGGAATGCCGGGCGAAAGAATCCGATCGATGTTCCGGAATGCGTGAGATGACCGCCAGGCTGACGCCTCCGACGGGAGTCCTCACGATCGCACGCACGCTCGAGAAAGCGGGCTATGAGACGTGGTGTGTCGGTGGTGCCGTTCGCGACGCGCTGCTCGGACATGCCCATCTCGACTGGGATCTCGCAACCGCGGCGCGGCCGGAGCGAATCCGGAGTCTCTTTCCACGAACGGTCCCGGTCGGAATCAGATTCGGGACTATCGGAGTGCTCGACGACCGCGGTGTGCTGCATGAGGTCACCACGTTCAGGCGAGATGTAAAAACGGACGGCCGACACGCGGAGGTCGAATTCGGTGCTTCGCTTCACGAAGACCTGGCGCGCCGGGACTACACCATCAACGCTATCGCTTACTCGCCAAGCAAAGGTGAAATCAGCGATCCGTTCGAGGGGAGGGCGGACATCGCGCGCGGAATCGTTCGCTCCGTAGGGGATCCCGAGGATCGGATGCGCGAGGATCGCCTGCGCTCTCTCCGTGCAATGAGATTCGCCGCGCGCTTCGGCTTTGCCATCGAGCCCGCGACATGGCGCGCTATAGTGCACAGCGCGCCAGACCTGGGACGTCTGTCGCCGGAGCGGGTCAAGCAGGAGATCGAGAAAACTATCGAGCAGGTGCGTCATCCCGGCATTGCGTTCACCATGTGGCAGAAAAGCGGGGCTTTCGGTACACTCGTGCCTCATCTTGCGGGCGCGTCCGCCGTCGAGCTCGCGACAATCGACAATCTCCCGTTGCCGGATGCTCTTGGAGTCCTCCGCCGCCCGGCTCGGCGGACGATGCGGCTGATCGCGTTGTTCGCCGCGGCGCCGTCGGGCACTGTGCTCGGAACGCTCCGGGACCTGAGATTCTCGAACAGCGATGCGGCCTGGATATCGGACATCGTAACGCAATGGGGGGTGATGCAGCGTGAGATGCGGTTTGCAATGCTTTCTCCCGGGCCTCCGAGTGATGCGGTGCTTCGCCGATGGGCTGCGAAGACCGGTCGCACGCGTCTTGCCTCTCTCTTGCGCCTCGCTGGCGCACGGTGGTCAGCCGAGCGAGCCGCGGGGATTGATGCGCCTTCGGCATCGCGGGTGGCCTCGGTGTACCGCCGCGGAGTGCGCATTGCATTTCGCGACGCGATCGAGATAAGCGACCTCGCAGTGAACGGTCGTGATCTCGAGAAGCTCGGGATCACGGGGCCCGCTGTGGGGCACACGTTACGGACATTGCTGGAAACGGTTATTAATGACCCGTCGTCCAATTCGCGCGACACGCTCCTTTCGATTGTGGAGCGGGGCGAAAGGACGTCGGACGGCGAAGGTTGACCCTGGCCCCACGACGATGCTCTTTCGAGGCAGAAATCCCGATATCACCGTCTGGAAGCGCTTCCGCTCCGGCGTCGACGGTTTCACGTTCGAGCAGAAGGACGGCGTTTATGAGGCGTATGTGGCGGCAAACGCCGAACGCGTCGTCGACCTGTTTTATACTCTGAGCGAACAGCTGGCGCCCGCAATCGACACGGTCATAGCCGATTTGCGCTCGGAAACGACGTGGAAAGGGGAAACAATTGCCCTTCCGGATGTGCGTGACGCGGTCGCGCGACTGAAGGTCCCTCTTGCCACCTATGGCGGTGTCGAGTTCTCGCTGTACACGGCCGACGATCAGCTTACGCTTACTCCCCAGCTCGAGCTCTTCATCTTTGCGCGGTCGGACCGGTGGCTTTATCTGCTTCAGGGGAAAGGCCTCGAGGAAAGGGCCGCGCTGGCTGACCGGTCATGGCGGTCTCAGGCGTGGGACCGTGCCCCCGCGCCTACCCTTTCCGCAGCCATCGCAGCTGCGGCGGAGCGCCTCTCTCTGACACAGGCCTGAGTGGACGCGCGCGCGGTCGCGTATACCCTCGTCGCAGGCGTCGCAAATATCGTCGGGGCTGCGGCCGTCACTTCCCGCTCGCGGTGGAGCGTGCCGGCTTTGGAAAAGCTCGTCGCACTTTCGGCGGGGTTCATGATTGCCGTTGCCTTGCTCGACCTGGCTCCGGAAGCAATTGCACAGAACGGCACCTCCGCCGCTCCGTTGATCCTTCTCGGCTTTCTGCTCGTGCATCTTACGCAGCACACACTCGTGCCGCATTTCCATTTCGGCGAAGAGGTACACGAGGTGACGCGCACGGTGAGCCTGTCCGCCCTTGCCGGTCTTTTGCTGCATACCTTCGTTGACGGCGTCGCCATCGCCAGCAGCTTCGAAGTTCGTGTATCGCTCGGCCTCATCGTTTTTGGCGCGATAGTATTGCACAAGCTTCCAGAAGGACTCGCTATATCGAGTCTTTTCCTCGCGTCCGGTTCCTCCCGTGGCCGTGCATTGCTTGCCGGCGCTTCGCTCGGAGCCGCGACGCTGCTTGGCGGCCTTGTGACTGAATACGTAACGCCGCTCGGGAAGTACGGAATCGCGCTCGCGGCGGGGGTGAGCCTCTACGTCGGTGCGTCGAATCTGGTCCCGGAATTCCAGGCCAAGCGAGACTGGAGGCTTCAGGGGAGCTTCTTCGCCGGGTGCCTTCTGTACTTTCTGGCGCGAAAACTGATAGCCTCTTCCGTGTGAGCATCCCTTAGAGCGCGCGTGCAGATACGAATCTGATGCCTAAGCCTTTCAGGCGCCCCTCAGTCGGGTCTCGCGAAGCCTCGCTTTTTACTCCTCCCGTTTCGGCGCAACCGCTCGCCGCGAGGATGCGTCCGCGCGATCTGGACGAGGTAGTTGGCCAGCAGCACCTCATTTCTCCCGGGAAGCCATTGCGGGATGCAATCGAGAAAGGTGCGATTGGCTCAATGGTGTTTTGGGGACCCCCAGGGTCGGGGAAAACGACAATCGGAAGGCTGATCGCGCGATATACTGACCGCGAGTTTGTCCCGTTCTCCGCAGTTACTGAAGGGGTGCCACGCATTCGCGAGATCATCGGCGCTGCTGAAGAACGGCTCGAGCTCGGGCGACAGACCATCCTTTTTGTCGATGAGATTCACCGCTTCAACAAAGCGCAGCAGGACGCCTTTCTCCCGCACGTCGAGAGCGGTACCATTGCCTTGATCGGCGCGACAACGGAGAACCCGTCGTTCGAGATGAATTCGGCGCTGCTCTCGAGAATGCGCGTGTTTGTACTGGAGCCGATCTCGGCCACTGATCTGCGCCACCTTGTAATCCGCGCCTTGAACGACCCCGAACGTGGTCTCGCCGGCCTCGGCCTCGAGATCGACGACGATGCGATCGAGCTCATCGTTGTGGAGGCGGACGGCGACGCGCGGAGAGCTCTGACCGTGCTCGAGGCCGCCTCGATTCACGCAGGGAAGGGCGGTCACGTGACCGCTCATGTTGCACGTGATGCAATGCAGAAGCGGTTCGCTCATCACGACAAGAGCGGCGAGACCCACTTCAACATGCTCTCTGCGCTGCACAAATCATTGCGCGGAAGCGATCCGAATGGCGCGCTGTACTGGATGGCCCGGATGATCGAGGGCGGTGAAGATCCGATGACGATATTCAGGCGATCCATAGCCATGGCCGCCGAGGATATCGGCCTTTCGGATCCGAACGCGCTTCAGTTGGCCGTCGCCGCTCGGGACGCATACCACATGCTCGGCCCGCCGGAAGGCTATCTGCCGCTTGCGGAGATGATCATCTATCTGGCGACGGCTCCGAAATCAAATTCCGCATATCGCGCTCTCAATGCAGCGATGGAAGCAGCCAGGGAATCACCTGCAGAGCCGGTTCCGATGCACATCCGGAACGCGCCCACGAAGCTGATGAAGGAACTGGGGTACCATGAGGGGTACCAGTACGCACATGAGGTTCCCGAGGCATACATCCCGCAAGAGTACCTGCCGGAGCGATTGAGCGGGACGGAGTTCTACGAGCCTGGGCCGTTCGGGTTCGAGAAGGAGATTGCCAAGCGCCTCGCGTGGTGGCGGAAGCTTTCCGACGCCACCGGGAGCCGGGAAGGAAAAGAAGGCGCAGAGAGCTCAGATCCGGAAGCCGACAAAGAACGCGAACTGCGGCCAGAGAACGATGCGGGCTGAACAACGAGGTAGCGATTGACGGGTTTGACGCAATGCTGTTGCTGACATACGACAAAAGGAGGTAGTGAAATGCGTAGACGATTTGCGGCAGGAATTCTCGCGGCATTGGCGCTCGGCGGGTGCGCGAGCCTGGGACTCGGCGGATTCAAGGAACCCATGGTCCACTTCAACGATGCCAGGATCCGCGGGTTGGGGTTGAGCGGCGGTGCAGTTGACGTGGTGCTCAGCGTTTATAATCCGAATGGCTTCAACCTGAATGCCTCGCGTCTGACCTACAAGCTGATGGTGGAGGACAAGGAGCTTGGCAACGGACAGCTTCGCGACGCATTCCGCGTGCAGAGCAAGGACTCGACGTTCGTTACCATACCGGTGAACTTCACGTACTCGGGGCTCGGAGCTGCCGGGCGCCAGCTTCTGCAGCAGGGAAGCATCAACTATCGTGTTATTGGTGATTTCACCGTCGATACACCTCTCGGCAGCTTCACGCGCCCCTACGATCAGCGCGGGCGCTTCTCGAGCTTTGGAACCACAACTCAGAGCAGGTAGAGAGACACGCCAAGAGAAATCATCGAGCTGACGCCTCCGGCGGAGAGAGCTTTTCTCGTCGGGGCGCAGCTCAAGCGGCCCTCCGGCCGTAACGACGGAAACTCGCTCGCCGCAGGTGCCAGCGCCGGCACACCGCGGGGACAGCTCATGTCAGAACACCTCGACGAGCTCGCCGAGCTGGTGGATACAGCCGGAGGTGTCGTCGTCGGGCAGCTGACGCAGCAGATCGACCGTCCCAATCCGGCGACGTACCTCGGAAAGGGAAAGATCGAAGAGCTCGGCATGCGAATCGCCGAGACGGAAGCCTCGCTGATCGTATTCGATGATGAGCTCACGCCCGCCCAGGGCAAGAATATCGAGGATGCAACCGGCAAGCGTGTGATGGATCGTGCCGAGCTGATCCTCTACATCTTCGCGACGCGCGCGCGATCATCGGAGGCGAAAATGCAGGTCGAGCTCGCCCAGCTCGAGTACATGCTGCCCCGGCTGATGAGAATGTGGAGCCACCTCGAAAAATTCCGCGGCGGCATCGGCGTCCGCGGACCGGGTGAGACACAGCTCGAAACGGACCGTCGGTTGATCAGCCACCGGATTCGGCTTCTCAAACAGAAACTCGGAGAAGTGCAGAAAGCGCGCGGCGTCCGGCGAACTTCGCGCGCCGGCCAGTTTCGCGCATCGCTTGTCGGTTATACGAACGCCGGCAAATCGTCGATACTGCGTGCGCTTTCAGGGTCCGACGCAATCTTCGTGGAAGACCGGCTCTTCGCGACGCTCGATCCACTTACCCGCGAGATATACCTTGCCGAAAATACGTCAGTGCTCCTGACGGACACGGTGGGTTTCATCCGTAAACTTCCGCACCACCTCGTTGCTTCGTTCCGCGCGACTCTCGAGGAAGTGGCTGAAGCAGATCTGCTTCTTCACGTGATCGATATCAGTCACCCAACCTGGGAAGACCAGCGAACAGTGGTGAATCAGGTCCTGGCGGAGATCGGTGCTCGCGACACGCCCGTGCTCTATGTGTTCAACAAGATCGACCGGCTGACACACGAAGCACTTGTGCCGCTCGAGACGCGTATTCAGAACCTCGTTCCCGGGTCAGTGTTCGTCTCGGCTGCGATACCCGACGGCCTGGAACCTCTGCGAAGAGCGTTACTCTCGCGCGCGCGGAATCGCAGGCCACTGACCGAGATCCGGCTGCCGCTGTCCGACGGGAAAATGCTCGCCGAGATTCATCGTGAAGGGGAAGTGATGGACCAGCGACACGAGGGAGATGAACTGGTTGTGACCGCGCGTGTTGACGAAGCACTGGCGGGCCGACTGAAGCAGGGCGGGGCGGGGCTGAAGAAGCACGCCAGCAGCTGACTAGTCCGCGGCGCCGGCTCCGCTGTATTCGTAGCGATAGTACGCGCCGTACTGTGGGACTTTCGTGTCGGGATCGTTGAGAACAGCTCCTACAACGCGGGCACCGACTGACGTAAGCTGATGCACTGCCTGCTGGGCCGCTGCGTTCTCTGTCTCACCGGCCTTCAACACGACTATCGCGCCGTCCGCAATAGTCGCGAGGATAGCGGCGTCGGAAGCGGCAAGCAATGGTGGCGTATCAATGATGAGAAGATCATACGCTTCCGTCAGCGAAGCCAGCGCGCGCCGGGCCCTGTCACCACCGAGGAGCTCGGATGGATTCGGAGGCAAACTTCCCGCAGAGATGACGTAGAGGCCCGTAACAGACGTTACGGCCGTGACGTCTTCTTCTGAGGCGGTGCCGAGCAGAAGATCGGTAAAGCCCGGCTCGCGGGGCACGCCGAACATCTTGTGCAGGCGTGCGCGCCTGAGATCGCAGTCGATGATGAGCACTCTCAAGCCCTGCTGGGCGAACGAGACCGAGAGGTTGGCGGCAGTCGTCGTCTTGCCTTCGCCGGGAGACGCACTCGTGATGACGAGCGTCCGGAGCGCACGAACTGCCTGCGAGAAAATCAGGTTCGTTCGCAGGGTGCGATAGGCTTCGGCACCTGCCGAGCGGATATCCAGCACCGTCACCAGCTCGTCCGCGGGTGTGCCTTTCCTGCCGTTTCCATTTTCGTGAGTTCGTCGCTGAACTGACTTGGCGAGGAGGCGAGGGATGCCCTTTCGGCCGCCGGTAATTTCTGTCAGCCGTGGAATCACCGCCAGTCCCGGGATTTGCAGCACTCGCTCGATGTCGCTGCGCTTGCGGATCGATGTATTGAGCCCGTCCACGAACACCGCCGCCCCTACACCGAGCAGCAGACCAACGAGCAAGCCGAGAGCTGCCTTGCGACTGCTGCCGGTTGGAAGCTGATACCCCGGGGTATTTGCGAGGTCGACGATCTCCACCTGCCCCGCCTCCACCGCTTCGGCCATTTTTGCCTTCTGAAGATCTTCGCGCAGCTGATCGGCCATCTTCTGAATTGTCTGGACCCGCTGCGCGAGCTGCGTCTCCTGCGTTTCGCCGGCGGGAGCGGCGGCGATCTCAGAGGCACCGGAGGCACGGAGACGGTCCAGCGACTCGATGCGCGCGGTCAGGGATTGAATCTGAGCGCGAACGGCGCTGATCAGCTTGCTGCTGGTGGATTCGATGAGACCGTTGAGCGCCACAACGTCAGGATTCGACTGAGCGGCTCCAGCAGTGAGAAAATCCTCTCGGTTTTTCTTGTATGCCGTCAGCTGAGCGTAAAGCTGGGCCACAACCGGATTAGATGCGATTCCCGGCGACGCCAGCAGCACCTCGAGGTTCCCACTGGACTCGTCCTTCGCTCTTTCCGCGCCCGCCAGCAGCGACTGATAGGTACGCCTTTCGGCATCGAGCTCGGCACGGCGCATGTCGATGTTGACGAGGCCGGCCTCCTGAGCGCCTGCCTTCGCCGTGGAGCTGAAGACCTGGCGACCACTCCGGTACGCGCTATATGCCCCCGACGCATTGGCGAGCATCGAATCCGTCTGCCGGAGCTGACCCTCGAGGAAGATGCGGCGGCGGCGCGACTGCTGTTGCGCGTTCGACGCGTTAGCGATCTGGAACGACTCTGCCATGGCATTGGCGACACGCCGTGTTTCGTTCGGCTCCGTCCCGGTAAATGACAGGTCGAGGAGATCAGTCTTCGGGCGGGCGAGAGCATTGATTCCGCCAAGTACGTGGCCGATCGCCGCTTCTCTGGACACAACCTGGAAAACGGTGCGCGAAACCTGCGGCTGGGCGGTGACAGTAAAGCTGATTCCTTCGATCAAAATTGGCTGCCCGTACGACCCGCTCACCTGCGCTCGGCTGGTCTGCGCTGTAACACCGCCTGAGGCGAATGTCAAAACCACAGAATCCGCGGTCGCATTGTCGGCGACCTTGATATCGCTCACCTGTTCGACGAACGGCTGCTTCTCGGAGGGAATCAATCTCAGGCCCTTCTGGTCAACCGCAATTGCGGCCACCGAGCGGCTCCGAAGCAGCTGAATCTGTGACTCGATAGGGTCGGTCATCCGATTGAACTTGTCGAACCCGCCCTCGCCCTGACCGGTCATTGCCTGCCGTGTATCGACGAGCCGAACTGTCGAGATGGACCTGTATATCGGCGGCGTTTTGCGGATCGTATTCGCGGTCCATCCAACAGCGACTGCCGTTATTGCCAGCACCAGCCAGAGATGCCGTAGCACGATGGCGAGGTATTCCCGGATGCCGACAAATTCTGTCGCCACCTGCGGGTAACCCTCACCCGTCCTGCCTTCACGACCGTCGTAAGCGGCCGGTTGGTGATTTCTTGGCTGAAACGGAACCAGATCCGACAATTCGCTACCTGAGGATTAGGGAAGTGACCGCGGCCGCCGCACCGACCGCACCGATGACTGGGCTAATCACGTCGCGAAAAACATTCCGTCGCTTCCCGACGAGGATCTGATCGTTGGACCGGATCTGAAGAAGCGCCACGTCAGAATCGATCTTCGTGAGATCGAGTCGCACGTCCTGGCGCTCCCGGATGACGTGAACGTCGGCGAGATTGCCGGTTTCCGTGGGGCCGCCGGCGAGAACGATTGCCTGCGCTATCGTAGTCTCTGGAGGCACGGAAAGAACGTTCGGCGAGCGGACCTGGCCACCCACCGCGATCTTGACCAGCGGGAAGAAGACGAACTGCGGATTGGCTACGTATCGGGTGAGAAATGTCCGAAGACGCTCCTCCACTGTGGGAAGCGGCACTCCAACGACCTGGATCTCCCGGTACAGCGGATGGGTGATCGTTCCATTGCCCGAAACTGCGAAGTCTCCGCTGAGCTCGGGGTTTCGCCACACAACGATCCGGACCTGGTCACCAGGACGAAGGGTCGTCGCGAGAGAGTCGCTCTGCGCATTGAGATCGGCACCGCCGAACAGGGCCAGCGACGCCAGCAGGAGCGTTATAGGTCTCAGCATGATTGTATGGGGGTACTTACTTAGGACACAGGCCGCTTCGCGGGGATGGGCAATC
Organism: Gemmatimonadaceae bacterium; assembly: GCA_036262655.1. Taxonomy (GTDB): domain Bacteria; phylum Gemmatimonadota; class Gemmatimonadetes; order Gemmatimonadales; family Gemmatimonadaceae; genus UBA4720. The sequence goes on from DATAIM010000212.1 coordinate 10,643, forward strand.
TCTGAAACTACCATTGCGTACACCGTCAGTCCAGCTATGTACGTACACCCGAAACCGCAGTTGGATCAATCTCGCGGCTGACGAGTCACGACCGTGTTGTGCACGACGAGCGCGTCCATTCGGGTTCGGAGGAAGCAATCGAGTGCCTGCTGCGGCGTGTCCACTATAGGCTCGTTCTCGTTGAAGCTCGTGTTCAGCAAAACCGGAATTCCAGTCAGGCGCGCAAACTCGGAGATCAGCCGGTAGTAGCGGGCATT
>DATAIM010000213.1:0-6195 GCA_036262655.1 Gemmatimonadaceae bacterium
CTGTTACTCCTTGCAATGCGGCAAACGAAGCACACTCCGCCAAGAGCCTGCTCTTTCCAATACCCGCTTCGCCCAACAAAATGACCGCCTGACTTTGTCCAGCCCTCGCATGGGATAGGAAGGCGTTTAACTCCAACAATAGATCTGTGCGACCAAACAGCGGCAAATCAGCGGTGGGGTGTGCCGGAGGTGCTTCACTAATCCTACGCCGCAGTGCAGACGCTTGAATGCGAAGGTCGTTCGGCTTCTTCCCGACTTCTACCAAGTAATGGTCTAATACCCGAGACGCTTCCAGTTTATCGCCACGCATGGCGAGTGCTTCAGCAAGTGTTAGGGCAATCTCCTCATTATAAGGGGACAGTTTCCTCACAGCTGACGCTATTTCTTCAACCGCCCGCCAGTCTCCTGCCGAGCGCGCCAGAGCAATTCGCGCGATCATGCTGCGAGTAATCTCCCCGGCCATCTGACTGCGTTTTGCATCAAGCCATTCGAGAAAAGGCTCTGAGAATTGGGGGTCATAACCAGAGAGAAGTGCCAGTCTTTCTAGGGGCCAGCTCGTCGGAGACTGACCGATTGATTCCTCGAAATCGACGGTCACAACCATGTTCCGCAAATGTATTCGCGACTGTCCCGTGGCTTCCACGCATACACCTAGTCTGCGCAACTTTAGAATCGTCTGCCGTAGCCGGTGGGCTCGTGTCGCATCAGCGGCAGTTGGCCAGAGAAGCTTTTGAACGCTACGCCTCGGCGCGGCTTCTTGCCTTTCCAGTATCAGATACAGAGCGGCTGCAAACACGATCTCCGCCGTCGGCTCGATCACCGCCACATCAGTCTCGATGCGCGCATTCCCTAACACATAAAGCCGAACCTGCCCCGCTGCCTTGTCCGCCATGAGTTCGAAAATACGCATCTTCCGTCACACCCGCGTCAGCGACGTCATATACCACACAAAAAAACCCCGCTTTCGCGGGGTTTCGTCGTCCTCAATCCTGAACTCTACTTCAACTCGAATTCCACTGTCTCTTCCACCGGATGATTGTCGCTCGCCAGCACCGCCGTCGCAGTGAACTTACCACGCATCCGCTCCGGAGTCCACACTTCACTGAACAACGCCGCCTCGTTCACCTTCACCAGCTTGTTCTGCATTCCCTGTGTGAACATCCGCGACTTGCTCCAGCGCCAGACTTCCTTGCCGCTCGCATCCCTCACAATGAAATCGTGAGTCTTGCCCGAAGGAAACCGCAGCTCCACCATCCTCTGCGTGTTGTTCCGAACATCGAGCGCAAACTCCACTCCCTTCGCAGCATTGACTGTGAAGCGGGTCGTGACAGGTGTCTTCGAATCACCCTTCACAACCGCCGCCGCAATGGTGGACTTGTGCCCATTTGTTCCTCGCGCAAACGCGACAGCGGAAGCAGCACACAACAGAGGAATTATCAACCGATTCGTCATTACAACCCGGCGACCAGCGCCCGCGATACAGGAAACATCACAAACTTCACCTTGAAGAGGAGGTGAACTTATCAACAATCAGACGATCGAGCAATAGCGAAGTAACACGTAAGTTCCGGCAATTTCAGCACTTGCGTCGCATTCACGTTTTCGGGATGCATTCGGTTTTACGCCAGGTTTCCCACATTCACCGGGCGCCAAATGCAGCACTCCGTCCCTACCGCGTACCTTGTGAAAAAAGTCACAAGGACTAAATTTCACCCCGAAAGGAGGAACCAAATGCCCCGCAACAGCGGCACGGAACCCGACCAGGCGGACGACGAGCTCAACCTCACCACCTACGCCGGAGCCGGACTCCAGTTCGCCGTTGCTATCATTCTCTTCCTTTTCATAGGCAACTGGGCCGATCGAAAGCTCGGCACCGCACCAGTCTTCCTCCTAACCGGAGTGTTCATCGGCGGAGGAGCCGCGTTCTACAGCATGTACCGCCGCCTCGCAGCAGCCCAAAAGGCCGACGACGAGCGACGAAAAAGGAAACAGGAGCCCGGAACGTGAAGGCGATCGCGCGATTCGCAATTATGCTCGTCGCGCTCTTCGTACTCACCGGCTGGCTACTCACTTTCTGGTTCACGAACGAAAGCGACCGGCACGCAGTCATCGTCAGCGCGAGCCTGGCCGCAGCAGTTCAGCTGGCGACTTACGGGATTGTCCTCCTTGCGGGCCCCCGGAACGCGCTGGCGGCGTGGGGAATGGGGATCATCATCCGGGGAACCGTGCTCGTCCTGTACGGTCTGGTCCTCGCAAAATTGCTCGGCCTTCCGCTCGCCGCATCACTTGTAAGCTTCGCCGTCTTTCTGTTCGTATCGATGCTGCTCGAATCCTTTCTGATATCAAATGCAAGCTAGACAGGACATAATCACCCCGCACATCACGGACTCACACCACCTTGAGTATCCGTGCCTCAAGCCAGGCTTTGCCTGCGAGGTCGAGCTGCCACACTGGGCGCCGATTCACATCGGCAACCTGTCGATAGACATCTCGCCAACCAAACACGTCGTGATGCTCTTCATCGCGGCGACGCTCTGCCTCATAACACTGCTGCTCGCGGCGCGCGCACACGGCAAGCAGCACGCTGCAAGCGGCAAGCCCCGCGGCTTTGCCAACGGCATCGAAGCGCTCGTGCTCTACATTCGCCAGGAAGTGATTCTGCCGAACGTCGGACACCACGGTGAAGCATACGTGCCATTCGTCCTTTCGCTCTTCTTCTTCATCCTGTTCGCCAACATCCTGGGCCTGATTCCATATGGCTCGACCGCGACAGGCAATATCTCGGTCACCGGAACACTCGCAATCATCACATTCATCATGGTAGAGCTCGCCGGCATGCGCACGCTGGGCAAGGGCTACATAAAGACGATCGTCTACTGGCCCAGTGATCAGCCATTCCTGATGAAGGCGATGCTGACACCGCTGATGACCCCGATCGAGCTCGCCGGAAAATTCACAAAGCCGTTCGCTCTCGCGATCCGTCTATTCGCGAACATGACAGCTGGCCACATCGTCGTTCTCGCGCTCATCTCTCTCATCTTCACATTCCAGAGCTATGTGATAGCGCCTCTCCCGCTTGCAATGGCGCTCGCGATCATGGTGCTCGAAGTATTCATTGCGTTCCTTCAGGCGTACGTGTTCTCTCTCCTTGCATCGGTATTCATCGGACTCATTCGAGAGGGAGCGCACTAGCTCCAGCATTCACATTCGGCAGGGCAGCAGGATCCGTCTTCGAGTTACACGAGAACCGCAGTTCCGTAATCCGCAGTTCCGTAATCCGCAGTCCCGCAATCCGCAGTCCCGCAATCCGCAGTCCCGCGATCCGCAGTCCCGTAATCGCAGTTGTATCTCGTACCTGGCCGGGTGGCTGGGGAATTCCGTTGAGACTCAGGTCTCGTTGACGGATAGCGAATGGTGGCGCGATCTCCACCTGTAACGTGTCAAACTATTGGAGCATCAGACAATGAGTCTCTTTCCTCTTCTTCAGGCCGCAGCCGCGTTCAACACCGAGTACTCCGCCGCATGGGCGCAGCTCGGCGCAGGCATTGGCGCAGGCATCGCCGTTGTCGGCGCAGGTATCGGCATCGGCCGCCTCGCAGGACAGGCCATGGATGGAATGGCGCGCCAGCCGGAGATGGCCGGACGCCTGCAGACGGGCGCGATCATCTTCGCAGCGCTCATCGAAGGCGCGGCGCTGTTCGCTATCGTCGTCGCGTTCCAGATTCAAGGCAAGTTCTAGGACATTGCCGGTGGCTCGCGCGTAGCGTGCGAGCCACCGGAACTCTATCGGGCAAACTATGATCTCTTCTCTTCCATTTCTGTTGCTGATCCAGGAGCACGGCGCCGCCGCGGCCGAAGGAGCAGAGGCCGCTCCCGGCGGGCTGCTCTCGCCTCACGGCGGGCTAATGTTCTGGACGCTCGTCATCTTCGTAATTCTCTCGTTCATCCTCTCGCGGTATGCGTTCAAGCCGATCACCGCGGCCGTCGAAAAGCGCGAGCAGGCGCTCGAGCGCGCCATCGCCGAAGCGAAGGCCGATCGTGACGCCGCCGCGACCCTGCTGGCCGAGCACCGTTCGCAGCTCGACAACGCGCGCAACGAAGCGCAGAAGCTGATCGTCGAAGGCCGTACGATCGGCGATAAGATCCGCGCCGACATGATCGAAGATACTCGTTCGCAGCAGCAGGACATGCTGGAGCGGGCGCGGCGTGAGATCGAGAGCGAAAAGGTGCGCGCAATCGCCGAGCTTCGCCGCGAGGCGGTCGATCTTGCCATCGCTGGCGCGTCGAAGGTGATCGAAAAGAATCTCGATGACGACTCCAACCGGCGGATCGTCGAGAGCTTCCTCTCCTCCATCCCCGCATCGCCCACCGGCCGCTGATGCGCGACACGACCATCGCCCGCAACTACGCAGAGGCGCTATTGGAGCTCGCAAGAAGGGCGGAGGATACTGCAGGGTGGGGGAAGCTGATTCGCGACGTTGCCAGCGGCATCGAGCAGGACCTGACCCTCAGGCACTTTCTCGAGTCGCCGAAGATCTCCGAGGCGCAGAAAAACGAAGTGCTGTTCGAGGCGCTCGGCGATCGTGTGCCGCGGCACTTCCTCCGCTTCCTTCAGACACTCGTCCGCAAGCGGCGACAGATGCTGATTCCGGACATTGCGTTCGAGTACGAGGGTTTGCTCGACGTCGTCGAGGGTCGCGTTCACGCCAACGTCACTGTCGCGCGTGAAGCAACGGCAGTCGACGAGGCGCGGATATCGGAACATCTCTCTCGCGTAATCGGCAAAAAGGTCGTACCTCACATGAGCGTGAATCCCGCGATACTCGGGGGGGTGGTCGTACGGGTGGGCGACACCGTGATGGATGGCTCGGTGAGAAGAAGGCTGGCGCGCTTGAAAGGGCAGATGCTCGCGCCTTAACCGGGCTGGTTCCTCCTGAAGGGCGATATATTGCGTTCGTGCGCAGATCATTTCCGTTGTGATTCCTTACTTCGAGCAGCCCTCGATCGAGCTGGGCCCCTTGAGGGTTGCAGCCTTCGGGGTGATTGTCGCCGCATCGGTGGCCATCGGTGACCGTCTCTTCATGCACCGTGTCCGGTCGTTGCGGCTGGACACTGACCTCGCCTCGGGGCTCGGGTGGTATGCGCTGATCGCTGGTTTCCTTTTCGCGCATTTCTTCGCACTGATTTTCTATTTCCCCGAACAGATCGCGCGAGACCCTTCTTCCCTCCTTAAGATCTGGGAGAACGTGAGCTCGTTTGGCGGAATGATAGGTGGCGCCGCCGGCGCGTTCCTCTATGTTCGTCTGAAGAAGGTGAACCTCTCACGGCGTCTGCGGTGGGCTTACTTCGACGCCGCTGCTTTCATCCTGCCGTTCGGCTGGGCTGTTGGACGGGCGGCCTGCGCGGTGGCTCACGATCACCCCGGAAGAGTCACTCGGTTTCCACTCGCGATAAGCCTGAGCTCGCGCCAGGCGCGCAATTACATCGCTCGTGAATATTCAGCGGGAGGAAATGCTCCGCCCCTTATCCCACCTGACGGAGGCGGCCTCGGCTTCCACGATCTCGGCTGGTACGAGTTGCTTCTGCTGGCACTCATCGTCTGCCCGCTTTTTTTCATGCTCGAGCGGAGAGGGGTTGGACGGCGGCGAGGCGACGGCTTCTGGGTTGGATTGTTTGCTGCAATCTACGGGGCTATGCGTCTCCTGCTCGACACTCTGCGTGTTGCGGATGCTCGATACTTTGGGCTGACTCCGGGCCAGTACGCCGCGATCGCTATGCTCTGCGGAGGTCTCGTAATTCTCGTCCGCAACCTGCGGAGATCGGATACGATCGCCGGTGGCGGACCCTTGCTTGCGTGACGTGACGTCTGTCCGGAGCGGCCGGGTCCACGGCCCCTGAGACAACCCGATAGCCGACGGGCGCGAAGTTTGCGCCGGATACGATCGCCCAAAATGGGAGGCAGATGAGCCTGCGATCGAGTGGTGTGGCAAACTTCACCGCGCGCGGATGAACCGCCACGGCGTCTGGTTCCGCAGTGTCATCGAGACCACGCCCGACGTGATACTCGTCATGAATGCGGATGGGGTCATCGTCTCGGCCAATCCGGCACTGGAGCAAGTGCTGGGATACCATCCGGACGAGGTCACCGGAAAACGGCTGTCCATCATCATGCCCGAGAGGTATCGTGAGCAGCAC
>DATAIM010000214.1:0-1530 GCA_036262655.1 Gemmatimonadaceae bacterium
CTTGTTCTGGTCGTAATAATCCCTGATCTCGGAATCTGGCACCGTCACCTGATTGTCCGGAATCAGCTCGGGCCGGAACACGACATAGCTCATTTGTGCGGTGTCGCGTGAGTCTTTCCACATGCTCCACAATCGCTCGTCGCTTACATACACTTCCGCCGCCACCTGCTCGAAAAGTTTTTCGCGCGGAATCTGATCCCTGTAGTAGGCTTCCAGCTGAACGAGAAGTCCTTCCTGCCGCGCTGCCGGACTGGAGAGATAGCGCTGGTATTTTTCAGGGTCGAAACGGCCTTCTGTCTGGAGCTCCGGGCTCTGCGCGAGCTGTGGCGGTGGGGAGTATCGCGCAGCCTCCGCGATCTCTTCCTTCGTTACACGGATGCCTCGACGGCGGTACTCCTGGCGCATCAATGCATCGCTTACGAGCTGCTCGAATGCTTCATCGGCGAAACGGCGGCGCTCGTCGAGAGTGGCGCCCCTGCCGCTCTGTTGCGTGGCCTGCTGCTCGAGCTGATTCGTGAGGTTGTACCAGGTGGTCGCAAGGATGTCTTCACCGTTGACCGTGGCGACTGCCGTCGAGCTCGTGACGGGTGCGCGGCCTAGAAGCCCGGACGTTTCGGCGAGCAGAAATCCACCCACAAAAAAGATTACGAGGAAGATCCAGATGTACTTTGCGGAGCTCCGCATTGCTTGCAGCACGGGTCCTAACTCCTGGCAGGGCCGGGAAAAATATGTGCGGTAAAAGAAGGGCGAACAGCCTTCCAAACTACCGGCTCCGCCGGCGTAAAAGCAAGCCGCGCCGTCACTTCCTGCAATTGACGCCCGCAACGCGAACACGGTATCTTCAGCCGTTCTGTCCTGAGCACGCTCGAGGACGGCACAACGCAGAGGTTTTCTGATGCAAGGGTCTGCCCGGATCGATGAGCTCAGACAAAAATTCCACGAAAATCCGCGGCGCTATTTCGCGCCCCTTGCCAATGAATACCGGAAAGCGGGAGACCCCGAGCAGGCGATAGCGATCTGCAGGGCTCACCTCGCGCAGCAACCGGGCCATATGAGTGGCCATGTCGTCTATGGCCAGGCCCTTTACGACGCGCAGCGCATCGACGAATCACGCACCGTCTTCGAGAAGGCGCTCTCGCTCGATCCGGACAACGCCGTGGTTCTGCGGCACCTTGGCGATATCGCTCGCCAGCGCGGTGACAGCGGTGAAGCGAAACACTGGTATGCACGAGCCCTCGACGCTGATCCGCATGACGCGGAAGTTGCGGCGTACGTTGCCGAGCTGACGGAGCCCCTCACAGCGCCAGCAGAGCAGTCGGGGATCGGCGAAGGCGTCGGCGACACCGTGACAGCAGAGGATGTTGTCATCGAGGCGTCCCTGAGATCAGCCGAGCCACCAGACTCGGATTCGCTTCAATCAGCTTCGAGCACTGGAGCACAACCGATTACGTCAGAAGCGATTCCATCAGACGCAATTGGAGCAGAGGGCATTGCATCGGAAACGATTGCATCAGAAACGAATGCATCAGA
>DATAIM010000215.1:0-2797 GCA_036262655.1 Gemmatimonadaceae bacterium
GTTCCGCAGGGACCATTTCACGCGCGGTATTGGAGGGTTCTGGCGGTACCACGTTCGTGAGGTCTGATCGGGCGTGAGCACACGGTCGACGGTTTCGGCCGTGCCTCCATTGCCGAACGTTTCGTATAGGCGGCTGATGCCATTGTGTGTTGCGGCCATGAACATCAAGTACCCTGGCGACCAGGTATCGAAGTTGCCATGCGCGTACACGCCCGGCATTCCCATTCGCGTCATCTCCTGCACGTTGTTCCATCCGAGTATCTGCCACTCGTTGGTGAGCAGTGGATCTATCCACGCGTTATATGGGCCGTCTCCAATCGTGTTGTCATAGAGGAAGGCGCCAGATTCGTGAAGGTCATGCAGCACCTGCGCTTTCCAGCCGATGTATGTGTTCAGGACATTCTGGGAAAGCTTGAGGGTCAGTCCCATGGCGTCGCGATTGTTGTCGTGAGCGACGTATTTGCCCCAGTAGAGCAGGTTTGGGTACGTCTGGTTTGGGCGAGCCATGTGCCAGCGGAACAGGTCGACCTGACGGTCGCGTCCGTCGACCTCCACGATGGGGGTGATCAGCGTAATGAGGTTGTCGCGGATGTTCCGGATGTAATCGCTTTCGTCGACTGCAAGGCGGTATGCGAGCTCCATCAGCGCTGTTGGGGCGCCGGTCTCGGGAGAGTGAATCGTTCCGGTTATGTAGTAGACTGGCGTCGTCTGCCCGACGAGCTGATCAGCAACAGCGTCGTCCATTCCGATCGATCGCGGGTCGGCGAGTTTCGCAAGGTTCGCATTGTTCGCATCGAGTCTCGCAAGGATTGCCTCGGATGCGACGGCGACCGCAATCATCTCGCGCCCCTCTTCGGTGGTTCCGATCGAGAAGACTTTCACGCGCGGGCTCGACTTCTCAAGCAGGCGCATGTAGGCGTAAACCTCTTTCGAGTAGGGGAGGTTGTTCCTTGCGCCCGCGATGTCGCCGAGCACCGCTGCCGGGGTCGGTACGGTAGCGGATGCCGGGAGATAGTCGACTAACGGAGAGAGAAAGAACGGTTCAGTAGTGTATTCGCGGATCTTCCGGGTGTACTGTGAGTCGATTGGCTGAGATGGATTGCGGGCCGCCTTGACGATCGTGGCCCGGGCAGGGGGTGGGACCGCGTCGGCTGCGGGGTTGCCCGGCGCCTGACCCTGAGCGTGAGCGGGAGGCACGAGGAAAACAGAAAGTGTGACGAGTGACGCCACTGTAGGAAGACGTGTCATTTGCTGAACGGAGGTGGAGGTGCACTCACGTTAGCGCTGCGGATACACGAAGATCAACCGAGAGCTCGATCGTCGGTCCGCGCCGGACTTCGGTGCTGAGCTTGAGCTCTGTCCTATTGCCCGGCTGCCGGCCCCGTCGGCCCGCGGGTGGTCACCGCAGTTGGAGGAGGCACTGAGACTTTTCGCTGCTGGTCTGCGATCTTGTGAACCAGTGCCTCGAAGCTGGCTTCCGGGAGGTGGCTGCACACACCTCGAAGCCGGGCGCGGATTTCCCCCCGCAGCTGCTCCATCCGATCGTCATCGAACATTGGCACAACCTCCATAATCACTCTTAATCGGTGCTTTTCGGGGGGGAATCGGGTGATTGGCCTATTTGTCAGGCGAGGGGGAAGAGGGGAGGGGTGCCGGACTAGGTAGAATGCCTTAGCCAGAACCGGCTTGGCAAAAACCCCAAAGCTCTAAAAACCCAGGCGCGAAGCTCACGTCAGGCCGATTTTACGGGGGAGGGCGCCAAGGCCGCCTGAAACTGTGACTGTTTTTTTTATCACCGAGGGCGCCCCGGCGGTAAAACGCTCGTAGTTCCGTGCGGTTAATTCCGTTGGCCAGTTCCCTGATTACCTCGAAATTTCTTGTGCACTTTCCGTCCGCATCACATATAAAGGGCAACCTCATCAAGGAGCTGCCATGGACCGTCTTTTTGTTGGTGCAGGCGTTGCGCGGAGTCTGAATTCGAAGGTTGGATTCACCCTGTTGTGCGGAGCTCTCGCGATCCCGCTCGCCGGGTCCTCCCAGGTCGTGACGCCCAAGACAGTGCCTGTCCTTCAAGGGGGCCAGTTCGACCTGTATCCCTCTGCCCGCGCAGGTATGGGAGGCGCGACCATCGCCGTCGACGATACGCTGCTCGATCCGTTCGTCAATCCAGCGAAGGTGACGCGGACCGGTGCAGCAACCGTATTCGTCTCGCCTTTTATTCACAGCATTTCAGGCGATCGAGGGGGCGGGCGGAGTATTCCCGCAGGGTTAGCCGGCTCGTGGGGCGCGTGGTCGGCGACCGGAATGTTCACATTTCAGCAGCTCGACCGTGCGGGCCCGGCGTGGAACCTGTCCACCTCGGACCGGTCAGCGTTCAATCAGTATCTGAGCGGCTCAATCGGGCGTCCGCTCAACAGCAGGACCAGTATCGGACTCGGCGTTCAGCTCGCTTCGCTCGACGCGATCGATGGTGTGGATCTTCTGTACGCAGGAAGCGACCGAATCGAGCAGTCGGGGAGCCTGGCCGACGTCCGCCTCGGTGTGACCAGGGAAACCGGCGCCGACCGGCATTTCGAGCTGCTGCTCGTAAACTCGCGGACAGACATGCGGCATGATGTGAGATTCACGACCTTCCGCTGGGATCCTGTTCAGCGACGCACCATCCAGGACCAGCGGGAGGAGCGGAACGAGGATCAGACGAATATCTGGGGATTGCACACCGAATATTCGCGCCCGGTTGGAACAGCGGGCTGGCATGCAGGCTGGCTCGCGACTGTGAACCGATTGTCGCATCCGA
>DATAIM010000216.1:0-3689 GCA_036262655.1 Gemmatimonadaceae bacterium
GCACTTGCGACCGAGGCGGAACATCTGATCGAGTGCATCCGCACCGGCTCGCGACCGATGGCGGACGGCCATGCGGGTCTGCGGGTTGTCCGGATTCTGGAAGCTGCACAGGCTTCGATAGATACAGGGTCGAATTTCGTCACGGTGCGCAGCCGGCGGGGGTTGCCGGCGCCGAACCTCAGTGCCCGACGACCGAGCGGCGTCGCGTGATCCCGCTGGAGACGACGCAGCGAATTGCGCCCGATGTCCGGCTCGGGCGCGATGTCCGGCTCTACGCGTTCGTGAACCTCTACGGCTGCGAGATCGGCGACGAAACTCGTATCGGGACCTTCGTTGAGATCCAGCGAGGCGCTTCGATCGGGCGCCGCTGCAAGGTCCAGAGCCATACCTTCATCTGTGAAGGCGTCGACATCGACGATGAGGTGTTCATTGGTCACAACGTCAACTTCATCAACGACAAGTTTCCGCGTGCGACCAACGACGACGGCAGCCCCCAGACTGATGCTGACTGGGCCCTGCAGCGCACTCGCGTCGGCGCACGCGCCTCGATCGGCACCGGCGCGGTGATCCTCGGTGGAATCACGATCGGCGAGGGCGCAGTCGTCGGAGCCGGCTCCGTGGTGACGCACGATGTCCCGCCACACACGATTGTGGCCGGCAACCCAGCGCGAGTCATACGACAGCTGGATCGCTGAAACGTCTCTTCCGTCGTACCCCCCCATATGTCCAGCACCGCGATCCCCCATCTCGTCCAAGCGTCGAGCGGCATTCCTTTTCTCGATCTCATCTCGCAGCATCGCGACCTCGAAGACGAGTTGGTCGAGGTATTCCGGCGCGCTTTGCGGGCCGCCGCGTTCGTTGGAGGTGCGGAGCTGGCGGGCTTCGAACGCGAGTTCGCCGACTTCTGCGGCGTCGCCGACACAGCCGGAGTCGCCAGCGGGACCGATGCCCTGCGTTTCGCCGTGATGGCGATGGCGCCGCGTCCGGGAGATGAAGTCATCACCGTGTCCCACACGTTCATGGGGACGAGTGAAGCGATCACGCAAGGAGGTGCGACCCCCCGCTTCGTCGACATCGACCGAGAGTCGATGAACATCGATCCTGCCGCCGTCGAGGCCGCAATCAGTTCGCGCACGGTGGGAATCGTCCCAGTGCACCTGTACGGACAGCCCGCGAACATGGACGCGATCCTCGCGATTGCGGACCGGCATGGCCTCTGGGTCATCGAGGATGCTTGTCAGGCGCACGGTGCGCGCTACAAGGGTCGCATGGCCGGCTCGATGGGCGTGCTGGGCGCGTTCAGCTTTTACCCAGGCAAGAACCTCGGCGCGTGCGGCGAGGGTGGAGCGGTGACGGGGAGTGATTCGGCCCGCATGGCGCTCGTCCGGCAGTATCGCGAACATGGCCAAGTCCGGAAGTACTACCACGCATCAGAGGGATACAACGGGCGGCTCGACGCCATTCAGGCTGCCGTCCTGCGTGTGAAGCTGCGCCGGCTTGCGGACTGGACGGAGCGGCGGCGGCGTGCCGCGGCTCTTTATCGGGAAGCGCTATGCGACTTGGCCGAGGTCGTCCTCCCAGTCGAAGCGCGCGATTGCTACCACGTTTATCACCTCTTCGTGGTGCGAACTGGGCGGCGCGACGAACTGCAAGCTCACCTTACGCGCGAGGGGATTGGCACCGGTTTGCACTATCCGTTGCCGTTGCACCTCCAGCAGGCGTACGCCAGCCGGGGTTCTGGCCCGGGGGCGCTTCCGATAACCGAGGAGGTTGCCGCCAGCATCCTCAGCCTCCCGATGTTCGCGGAGATCACGGAAGAGCAGATCGAGCGTGTTGCGAGCGCGCTCCGCGATTTCTTCGGCTCTTGAGGTGAGGGGTGAAGCTTGTGCATGTCGTCGGCGCGCGGCCGAACTTCCCCAAACTTGCCCCCGTCTTTCGGGCAGGGTGCGCTGCTACTCGGGTCGAACAGCTTGTCGTCCACACTGGCCAGCACTATGACGATGCGCTGTCCGGGTCCTTTTTCCGGGACTTGGGGATCCCCGAACCGGACATCAATCTGGAAGTCGGCTCGGCGACGCATGCGGTACAGACAGCGCGCATTATGGAGCGAATCGAGCCGCTGCTCCACTCCGAGAGGCCCGACTGGGTCGTGGTGTATGGCGATGTAAACTCCACGGCCGCGGCGGCGCTCGTAGCGTCGAAATTGGGCATTCGCATCGCGCATGTCGAGGCAGGGTTGCGAAGTGGAGACCGCACTATGCCCGAGGAGATCAACAGGATCGTGACCGACCGCCTCGCTGATCTCCTACTCACGCCCTCCGAAGACGCGAACGCTGTGCTCCGGTCGGAGGGAGAGCCAGACGACGAAATTGTGTTCGTCGGCAACGTAATGGTGGACTCGCTGTTACACGCACTCGATCGCGCGTGCAACAGCGGTGCTCGTGAGCGCCTGCGCGCTGATGGCCGGCACGTGGTCGTCACGCTTCATCGTCCGTCGAACGTCGACGTCGAAACGCGCCTGAGAACGCTCAGCGAGTCGCTGAGCCAGATCGCAGCCGAGAGAACCGTTCTGTTTCCCGCCCATCCGCGCACACGAGCAAAGCTTCGCACTGCGCAGATCCGCCTCGATGGAATCCAGCTCATCGAGCCGTTGAGCTATCTCGAGATGATCGATGTCGTGGTTGGCGCGCACGCCGTTGTCACGGATTCCGGCGGACTCCAGGAGGAAACGACTGCCCTCGGGGTCCCCTGCTTTACCGTGCGGGACACAACTGAGCGCCCCATCACCATTACCGAAGGCACCAATCAGCTCGTGCAGGACCTGAGGCAGTTGCCGGGCCTCGTCGAGGGAGCGGCGCGGCCTTCGGCTCCCAGGCGTCCCCGCGGGTGGGACGGACGGGCAGGGCGGCGGGTGATTGAGGCGCTCGCGACGCGCTCATCGCAGGGCCGTTAGGGATACACCTGAACAGTTAACGAAAGGCGCCTTCGGTCGTCTAATCTGCGACGACCGGAACCATTATCGCACGCGCCTTTGCCCTACACTGCTCTTAGCTCGAGCGCCGCATCAACACGCCGCGCTCGAGCGATAGCGTTTGCCAGCTTCCTCGTTCTCTCTTGCGCAGAGAGCTCGACGGGGCTGGGGCGCGATTTCGTGCTGAAAGATCCGGAAGCGCTTGGCGCCACGCTTCTCCGTGGCGCGCCTGGGCAGACCGTGGCGCGCGTGCGATTCATGGCGATGGGGCGCGACGGGTCACCGATCAACAACGCCGTTGTCCGTTGGATCCCCACCGGGCGGGGGGCGGCCGTTCGGAATGCGTCGCGCGCCACGAATCACGCCGGGGAACTGACGGCGGAGTGGGTCTTGGGCACCGACGCGGGCGAAGAGCAGGGGCTCAACGTTTCGGTTACGACTTGGGGTGGCGCCTCGAAGCAGATCGCGCTGCGCGCGACGGCCATCCCAACCCACGTCGCCGAACTTCACTTCGCGGCGGAGACGCTTGCGCTAAAGCTCGGACGTGATTCGGCGGCGCGCTTTTTTGCCCGCGACGATTTCGGGAATGAGTTTGTGCCGGACAGTGTGGAGTTCCTCTCGTCCGACATCAGCGTCGCGGCGATCACCACTGGAGGCCGGATCTCATCGCATCGCCGGGGTCAGGCAGTCGCCATTGCGAGGGTCGGACGACACGTGG
>DATAIM010000217.1:0-3960 GCA_036262655.1 Gemmatimonadaceae bacterium
AGACAACCGATGCAGCCAATATCGAAATACGCATTCGCCAGTCCGGAATAGGAGCGTCTACAGTGCGAGGGTCGGGCGTCCCACGCAAGCCTTTCAGTCACAAAAAGACGTTACCCACATCCCGGCTTCTCCCCGCCTTGCTGGGCCTGCGCGGCGTGCGTAAAGTTTGGTCAACGTGGCGGACGCGCGTTCACACCACAGCCGGATCACCGCTTACCCGCAACCGGGCCGCGAAATAAACATCCGCCAACTCACCTGGCCTGCTCTTCTCTCGGCCGCGGTCATTGGATTCGCCGGACGCGTCTCGTCAGTTGTCGATTCCCGGGATTTCGCAGCGCCCCCCGGCGTTTCTATTGAGCTGCCCGCGCTCTACATCGCGACTTCACCGCTTTCGCGATTGCTCGATACGCTGACTCTTCTTTCGAATCCGCAGTCCGTCGCGCTGTTCGTGACGGTCGCGGCTATTGTGACAGCGTCGCTCGCGGCACGACGCAATCGCTCCACCAGACCACAATGGCTGCGGATTGTCGCGGGTCTCATCTCTGTCATTCTGAGTATTGCCGCACTCGAAGCAATCGTTGTCTTCGCGCCGCGGCCAATGGCTCGTCTCGTGGTCTCCGATCCTGACGTGGTTGTTGTCGACTTTCATACTCACACCCGCGCATCAGGAGATGCGAACCAGCGGTTCACTGCTGAGGATCGGCGACGGTGGCACCGCGACGGCGGATTCAATATCGGCTACCTCTCGGACCACGTTCGATTCGCTGGGGCTGCGGAGGCCGAACGCACGAATCCGGTGCGCGCCGGCGATGGAGTTTCAGAGCTCAGCGCAGTCGAAGGGCGCTATCACAAGATCATGTCGACGATCATGCTGGGCCTCACTGCCGCCGATACGGCGCTCCTCGACCGGAAAGGCCAGCTGCTTCCCGGTGTTCCTGCGTCGGGAAGAACTCCGGTGACCATTATCGCCCTGCCGAACCGCAACCTCGATTCCGTCACGGCTGAGAGCCTGGATAGCCTGCCGCATTTCGCCGGACTCGAGCTCGTTGATGCCGCTCCCCGCGGACTATCCCAGCTCGACCGCGAAGAACTGAAGATCCGGCGTCTTGCAGCGGCTTTGCGACTCATGCTCGTTTCTTCATCCAACAATCACGGTTACGGGCGAGCGGTCGCCGCATGGAATCTGATTCGGATTCCGGGGTGGCGTGCTTTGCCTCCCGATTCTGTCGGCCGGCTGATCGAGCAGCCCTTCCGCGAACGCAGCCTGAATGCAGTCACCATTGTAAAGCGACTGCGGCCCCGCAATCACGGCGTGGCGATTGTCTGGACTCTGCCTGTCGCGCTCTGGCAGATGATCGGGAGTCTTGCCGCGGCCGAGCGCATCGCGTGGCTCGTCTGGATCTGGGGGTTGTGGGGTGCTATGCGGATTCTGCGATCTGGAACGGTGCCCCCTCGGATCAAACCTCCGCCCTCCCACAACTGATCGATAAGGGGCGATGAGGAGTCACGGCCTGAGGCCGCATCTCCGCATCACACGTCTTGCGGGGGAAGAATTTGGAAACAGGTTTGCCGCACGACGCGCGAACGGCGCTGCCCGCCTGCACTGCCCTCTTCCTGCGTAGGTCTCCGCCACCCGCTGGTTGATGCGATAGCTGCCAGGATCCCAGACGGATCCGGCCACCCAGGCAGCAGTGCGTCCGCCAGTACCGACCGCCGACATGGAGACAACCTGAGTTGCGCTCCGTGCTACCGATACCGCGGCGAGAAAGAGCAACGCCCCCACACCCATCCACTTTCGGCCGGACACCGCGATCTCTTTTTCGCTGCGACGCTCACCGGTCGCAACACCAAGTACCAGCCATACGAGAAACGCAGGCGCCGCCAGTAACAGCACCGCGTCGAACGCGCTGGTAATCATGGCCGCGACGATGGTCGATGCAGCCATTACCTGAAGCAGCACAGTGTCACCATCGGGATGGTCCTTCCAGCGCCGAAGTGAGCGGAAGAACAGCGTGCCAAAGACACCGAGAAGAACCAGCGCCGCAACGAACCCACGCTCCGAAATGAATGCCATCCAGTCGCTGCTCGGCCACGGATTGGCAGTCATTCCTGTCGCGGTCAGTGATTTGTCATTTGATGGGGCGTACTTCGCATACCGCACCGGCCAGTTGCCTGGTGCAACTCCAAACACGGGGTGAGCAGCGGCCATTTGCAGCGTGTTCCGGTACTGCGCAACGCGCCCGCGCCCGCTGCCACTCGAGTAGTCGACCATCTTGCGCGCCGAGTCGAGGTACGGAGAGTCGCTGTTCCAGTTGAGCTGGTTCGGCAAGACGATTGCGAGTAACGCGCCGAGTCCTGAGGTCAGCGCGATGCGGGCAAGGCGCCCTCCTGTTTGTCTGCGATCCACATACCGGAGCGACAGCAGAAGCAGCCCGAGAAAGACAACCGATGTCACGGCGACCGCGAGCCAGGCTGCCCTCGATCGCGACAACACGAGCGTTGCGGCCAGCAGGCCGACGCCGATCGAGCCGAGAAGCGCCGCAACGCGCCCCCGCGCGGTGATGGTCCACCACACGGTTACGGGAAACCCTATGGCGACTGCGTGAGCAATGAAATTCCGGTTGCCGAGCGTGCCTCCGGGGGCACGCGCGAGGGTGAAGTGCTCGCTCTTCACTCCATAGGCCTGAGCGAGCGAGGTTAGCGCTACAAGAATAGTCGAGAGGGCGGCGGCGCCAAGCAGCGGCCGCCCGAGGCCCTCGGCGGATGCCATTCGCGCCGACCAGAATACGAGCGCGCTCGACAGGGTTACGGCGAGGGCGCGCTGTGCGAGCCAGTGATTGGTCGCAAACACCGCAGAGACGGCACTCCACGCGATAAAGAATGCGAGGAGAGCATCCGCCACATCGAACCGCATCGCCCGCAGTCGCGGGAGCAGCGTGAGCGCAACGAGAAACGCAGCGACGTTGAGCACGAGCTCTTTGGGCACGAAGTAACGGTCGAGCTCGAACACCTTGAAGGCGAGTGAGGCGAACATCACCGCAACTACCCCAAGCGCGAGGATGATGGCTGCAAACAGCGCGGATGCGCTGCGGACGCCTGCTCGCCCCGGGTTCACGCCACTTTATCGCGCACGTCGTCGCACATCCGGCTGTAAACCCGGCTGATGGCAATTGTCAAAACTCCCTTTCGAATCACCGGCTCCCTACCCTCTTTCCTGGAATTGCGCCGCCGTTCTGATGAAGCACCAATCCTGTTACCGAGCCCGCCGCGTCTTTGACGAAGGTGATCTGCGCGTCCACCGCCTTGAGAAAGAATTCAGTCTCCGATTCGGGAAACAGCTGGAGTTTCGTCTGGCCGGTCGCCTGCGCGAATAGCGAGCTGCTTTCGCGGGTAACCCTCAACTGAAAGTTCGGGGCCAGCTCATAAACCCCGACATAACGGTCCAGCTTGTACGGATCGAGCCTTATCTCAACGCGCGCTTTGGGCGGCGGCCTCGGTCCGTCGACAGGTATTTGCGGAACGAGCAGATGAAACGCGATATCGTCGGGGGCAATCGTCGAGTTCGACAGCAGAATGAGCCCGCGTCCTTTCGCCTGATCGAGACCTATGAACGCTCTGAAGCCGCCGGTTCCCCCGTTGTGCCACGTTACGGTTGTCCCGAACAGGTCGACGATGTGCCACGCCAGACCGATCCTGTTTCCCGGGCGATCCGCCTGGCGCGTAGCGCGCCGCGCGACGTGCAGGACCTTTCCAAGCGGCATGCTGGAAGAATCCAGATTTGCGGCGAGAAATTTCAGCATGTCATTCGCAGTGGACCTCAATCCGCCGGCCGCCGCGAGGACAGGGAGCTCCCATAGCGGCATTGGCGTGCCCTCCGCGTTGAATCCCTGCGCCATCCGGGATTTCATGGATGCGGTGAGCTCGACTCGAGTGTCGGTCATCCCGAGTGGATCGAGGATG
>DATAIM010000218.1:0-4420 GCA_036262655.1 Gemmatimonadaceae bacterium
TACTTCGCCGAATTTCGCGATGCAGTCAGCGGAGCGAGCAGGGACGTCGAGGAGAAAGGCAGCAGAGATCTGGAGGCAGACCTCAACAGCAGCCTCGACGCCCTGTTCGGGCCACTGAACTGATTCGGCTGATCCGGCAGAGCCATCCGGAGCGAATCGCCAGCCACGGGAAGGCGCGCGGGTCAGCAGGATCATATCTTTCTTCGCCCACCAATATCCGATCTGGTTCGCAATACCATCGTGTCCACGGAATGATGAGTCCTGATGATCGGCACGTCCCCCCCAAAAAGGGTGAATGGAACGACGGAGAGTTCGAGTCGTTTTTAGCCGACATTGCGCCTGCGCTGGAGCAGGGAGTCGGGCGTCTGGGGGTCGCCGGCTCACTCGGCGGACGCTCGCGTGGGATCGATCCCGCAAAGATCATCGCCATATGGCCTGACGTGGCAGACAGGGTTGTCGAGGACCTGCGCTGATGGCAATTCGCGGCAATCTGAGCGAGGCCAGTCTGCCAGACGTGCTTCAGCTGCTGGCAATGGGAAACAAGACCGGCACCCTCACTTTGACTGTCCCCGGCTCAGGAGGGATGATCTGCTTCGAGAATGGCAGAATCTGTCACGCAAGTGTCGCAGGGCGGTCGCTCGAGACAGAAGACTCGGTTTTCGTGATGTTCAAGTGGAACGATGGTTCGTTCAGTTTCGAGCCGGGTGTTCGCCCACCGCACGGATCCCGTCTCGTATCCGTCGATCCTCAGGGCCTGCTTCTCGAGGGTGCGAGGCGCGTTGACGAATGGTCGCTCATCGAAAAGAAACTGCCGAGCTTCGACGCTGTCTTTGCGATTGACCGCCAGCAGCTGCTGCGAAACAGCATTGCGTTGAGCGAGGAGCAGCAGAAGCTGCTTCCGTTGATCGACGGATTCCGCGACGTGCATGAGCTGATGCGTGTTTCAAAGCTGGGCGAATTCGATACAGGCAAGGCGCTCTTCGGCCTGCTTTCCGGCGCGTTCGTGATACCTGTGGGGGTAAGGGATCAACAACAGTCGGTCGTGTCCGAACACGCGATCGCAGAACATCGGAATCTCGGAATCGCTTTCTACAAGGCGCGGATGTACAGCGACGCCGCCCGTGAGTTCAAGCGGATCACGGAGCTGCGGGCGAGCGATTCGTCGGCGGCGTTTTACCTCGGCCTCATTGCGCTGCGTGAGAGCCGGTGGAACGACGCAGCGACCCTTTTTCAACGAGCCGCGGTGTCCGCGCCGCGAACCGCCGCGGTCCTGATCAACATGGCATACGCGTACGAAAGGCTCGGCCAGCTCGGCAAGGCAAGGCTCGCTCTCGAGCAGGTCGTTTCGCGCTCCGGTCGTCCCGAACCGCTGGCGCATCTTGGACTGGCGTCACTAGCTCTTCAGAAGGGTGATCTCGAAGCCGCGTCGCGAGCTCTCGCTGCCGCGCGATCAGCGTGGGGCGGAATCGCACCGCCTGCTGCCTGGTTTCACTATGCAGGACTCGAGGCTGTGATGCGCGGTGACGCCGATCGTGCGGCGGAAGTACTCGCTGAAGGTGTATCGCGCTATCCGGCATCGGCCGTTCTGCTCAACAACCTTTCAGTCGCGCAGGAAGCATGCGGAAATTTCGAAGACGCGAGGCGCGCACTCGAGCTAGCGGCACAGACCGATTGTGCGATGCCCCAGCTTTACCGTAATCTCGGCGATTCACTCGGCCGCCAAGGCCGTGCCGAGGAGGCACAGGCCGCTTACCGCCGGGCCGCGACAGCGAGTGCGACAGCCAGCGGCGGCTGACGAACCCGGCTTCATCGCTCTCTGTCGCAAGATCGAGCGGGAACGCGGCTTCCGATGCTCCAATTACAAGGATACCTGCCTAAGGCGCCGAATCTCGGTGCGAATGCGCGCCCGCGGTGCCGCCTCCCACGCCGAGTACGCCGGCATCCTCGATACCGACCGCTTCGAGTACGATCGTCTCATACAGACGCTGACGATCAACGTCTCGAAGTTTTTCCGGAACCCCGAAACGTTCGCTTGCATAACCGCAAAGGTGCTCCCGGAGTTGTGGGCCTCGCGGTCTCCCTTGATTCGAATCTGGAGCGCTGGCTGCGCGACTGGTGAAGAGCCGTATTCGCTCGCCGTAGTCTGCAGAGAAGACGCACTCGCCGCTGGTGAGCCGGGACGGCTCGATCGGCTGAGGATCCTCGGTACTGACGTCGACGACCACTCAGTCGCGACTGCAAGCCGCGGGCGCTACCCGCCGGCTGCCTTCGTCGATACTGCGCCGGCAGTTCGCGAGAGATACTTCCCGCTGGAGCACGGACTGCACACGGTCGCTCCGGAAATCCGAAATCTCGTCGCATTCGAGAAGCACGACATGTTGAGCGGAAGCGCGCCAGGCGGAAGGCTTCATATGATCGTCTGCCGGAACGTGATCATCTATTTCACGCGCGAGACGCAGGAGCGCCTCTTCGACCGGTTTCATGACCTGTTGCTGCCCGGTGGTTTCCTCGTCTTAGGGAAAGTGGAAACGCTGCTCGGGAAGTCGCGCGAAATGTTCGCTCCGGTTAGCTCCCGGGAGCGGATATTCCGCCGGCTGTAACGCTGATCACAGGTTGGTTTCTTGCGCCAGATAAGGCGAGTGCTGGTGGTGGACGACAGCGCGTTCATGCGCCGGCTCATCACCGAGATGATCGAGTCAACTCCCCATTTTCTGGTCGTAGGAATGGCACCGGACGGGGTCGATGCGCTTGCGAAGGTCCGTCTCCTTCGACCCGACATCGTGACGCTCGATATAGAGATGCCGGGCACCGACGGTCTCGCCGCTCTCCGGCAGATCATGTCCGAGATGCCACGACCCGTTGTGATGCTCAGCACTGCCGGATCGGAGGAAGACAACTCGCTGGCTATACGCGCGCTCGAGCTTGGTGCAGTCGAATTCGTCCGAAAGCCATCGGGCCCGGTGAGCGTCGATCTCGCCGGTGTGCGGGCAGAATTGATCCGCGCACTCACTGCCGCCGCAATGGTTCGAGCTCCGCATGCGCCGCTGCCACTGCGGAGGGACCTGGCAGAGACGGTTTCGCGCGAAACCGCGAGTTTCGCGGAACCGGCTCAATGCGCTGTTGTGATCGCCGCCTCAACGGGAGGTCCGAAAGCGCTTGCCGAGGTAGTAACGCATATCCCCGGATCCCTGAGCGCCGCAGTTCTGATCGTTCAGCACATGCCCGAGGACTTTCTCGACTCACTCGCGCGGCGCCTATCGCAGTTGGGCTCGCTTCCAGTCAGCGTGGCAGATGACGGCGAGGTTGTTTTGAGCCGCCGCATCTATCTCGCCCGTGGTAACAGTCACATGCTGGTAGCGGTCGAGGCCGGATTGCCAATCCTTCGCCTCGAAGCTGGACCAACCGTGTGTGGCGTACGACCGTCCGCCGATCCGCTTTTCACCACCGCCGCGAAGGTTTTCCGCGGCAATCTCGTGGGAGTCGTCTTGACCGGGATGGGTTCCGACGGCTCGGTCGGGCTTCGTGCGGTCAGAGCGGCCGGTGGGGGAGCAATCGTTCAGGATCGGGCGAGCTCGATCATTTATGGAATGCCGCGCAGCGCTCTCGCGGCGGCCGGAGCCGACAGAGTCGTTGCTCCACGCCTCGTTGGCCGGGCCGTTGCCGATCTGCTCTCGGTAAGGGCCTCCCGTTTTCGGCGAGTCGTCGCGTGACCCCCGCCCGCTCCATTGCTGCGTCCCGTCCTCTGCGCGAGGATCATCTGGGCGCGTCGACTTTCGTCGAGAAGGGATGGCACCAGATTGCCCATGAAGATTTCGCGGTGGCGGAAGACACACTCAAGACCGCGCTCGCCCTCGCGCCGAGTGATTGTCGTACCCGGACGCTGCTCGGCTGGGCAATCATGCGGCAGGGCCGCCTCGATGAAGCGCTGAAAATTCTCGATCACGTGCTCGGCCACGACGCAATGAATGCCCTGGCGCGGACGAGTCTTGGATACGTGTGCATGCGCCTGGGGCTCATGCGCGAGGCGCACGAGCACCTATCCAGGGCCGAAGCTCAAACGCGCGACCCAAAGGCCGCGCTCTATGCGTGTTTTTTCCTGGGGCTCCTGTACAGCCAGCAGCGCGACCTCGTCGAAGCCGAGCGTTACTTCCTTCGCACGCTGTCGCTCGCTCCGAATTTCATTGAAGCGTATTACGAGCTCGGACGTGCCTTCCGTGCTGCCGGGGAGACGAATGAGGCAGAGAATGTCTGGCGAGCGGGTAACGCAGCCAACCGCTTCAGCCCATGGGGTAAGCGTTGCGCCACGGCGATCAAGCTGGTCGGTGAAGGTCAGGAGCCGCCGAGCTTCAGCTAAGGGGGAAGGCCGAACATTAAGAAACCATGAGGCCTCCTTCCCCCGGGGCCAACGTGCTTGACACGC
>DATAIM010000219.1:0-5845 GCA_036262655.1 Gemmatimonadaceae bacterium
GCGGATGCCCGTGTTCCCCAGTCGTTGCTGGGCCTCGATCGTTTTGAAGCGCGCGGGCAGATAGTCGCAATGCTGCGCGAATCGGGCGCGCTCGTGAAGACCGAGGCGCACACGCATGCGGTCCGTCACTGTTACCGCTGCGATACGGTTGTCGAGCCCCGGCTGTCCGACCAGTGGTTCGTGAAGATGAAGCCGCTGGCCGAGCCGGCCCTCGATGCAGTTCGGCAGCGCCGCATCCGGATCATGCCCGAGCGATGGGAGGCGGTGTACGTGAACTGGCTCGAGAACATTCGCGACTGGAACATCTCGAGGCAGCTGTGGTGGGGCCACCGCATTCCCGTGTGGTACTGCGATGCCGCGGGTCACGTTACAGTAAGCCGCGAAGACGTGACCTCATGCCCTCACTGCGGCGCTGGCCTGCGCCAGGACGAGGACGTTCTCGATACGTGGTTCTCGTCGTGGCTGTGGCCATTCTCGACGCTCGGCTGGCCTGACAAGGAGGCGACCGATCTCCGTGCGTTTTATCCTACCGATGACCTGATAACCGCGCCGGAGATTCTCTTCTTCTGGGTCGCGCGAATGATCATGGGAGGTTACGCGTTCATGGGGGAGACACCATTTCACACCGTCTACCTCCACGGCACCGTGCGGGACATGAAGCACGTGAAGATGTCGAAGTCGCTTGGCAACGGAATCGATCCTCTCGACGTCCGCGCGCTTTATGGCAGCGATGCGCTGCGATACACCGTGATTGCCGGGCTCGGGATGGGAGCGGATGTAATGCTCGATCCCAGCGACCTCGAGAAATCGTTCGCGCCCGGCCGCAACTTCGTAACCAAGCTCTGGAATATCGGACGCTTTCTCCTCTCCAATGTCGGCACGGACCCGGTTCAGCCACTGGACACGGTCGACCGGGCGGCCTTGAGACGCGCCGATCGCTGGATTCTGAATGCACTCAACGTGGCGATCACCGAATGCGACCTCGCTCTCGGGCCCGCCCGGCCGAAGGACGGCGTCTGGGGCGCGGGCGAGCTCCGGAGCGGCCTCCGCCTCAGCGAGTTCACGGAGTCAGCGCGGCGGTTCGTTTGGAACGAGCTCGCGGACTGGTACCTGGAATCGACGAAAGGTCGCCTGGCTGGCGGTGGCTCCGATGCAGCCATAGCGCGCTCGGTCCTCGCTCACGTGTTCGACGCGGCACTCAGGCTGCTACAGCCAATCGTTCCATTCGTCACCGATGTGCTGTGGCGCCGCTTGCCCATCGCGGATGAGATGCGCGGAGATTTCATCGCTCGGGCGCGGTGG
Source organism: Gemmatimonadaceae bacterium (assembly GCA_036262655.1). Taxonomy (GTDB): domain Bacteria; phylum Gemmatimonadota; class Gemmatimonadetes; order Gemmatimonadales; family Gemmatimonadaceae; genus UBA4720. Next base: position 1,303 of record DATAIM010000219.1, read on the forward strand.
CCACAGAGGGATGCATCGATTGGCCCCGAGCCCGAGTTCGAGGTTGTCCGCGAAGCGATCAACTCGATTCGCCAGCTTCGCGCTGATTACGCGATTGCCCCCGGCGACCGTATTAACGCCAGTCTCGATACGGCCGCAAGCAACAATGCCGCACGCGACATGCAGGTACTGGCTGAGGAGTCCGAATTCATTCAGCGTCTGGCCAGATGCGAGATCACCTCCGGCAGCGGGGACGAGAAGAGGGCCGGAGCCACGATCCTTCTCTCGACAGGATCGCGTATTTGCGTTCCGTTGGCCGGCGTGATCGACATCGAAAAAGAATGCCGCAAGGCACGGGTTGAGCTCGAAAAGCTTGATGGTCAGCTGACTGCGCTGAACGGCCGGCTGAGCAATCCCGGGTTCACCGGGCGCGCGCCAGCGAATGTAGTGGCAGGCGAAAGAGTGAAGCAGGCGGAGTGGACCGCGAGGCGGGAGCAGCTCGCTCAAAAGGTTGAATCACTTTGCGGCTCATGATGTCGAGCGCGCGCGCGGTCGCCCGGAGCGCCGGTTTTATTGCGGCGATCGCCGGGTGCGCATCTCCCGGAGTTCCGCCTGGCGGCCCGGTCGATACAGGTGCGCCTCAAATCGTGAGGATCGTGCCTGACAGCGGCCGAACCGGGACATCGCCGCGCGAAGTGATCTTCCGGTTCGATGAGGTGGTGAGCGAGAAACCATCTGGCGCCCCGTCCCTGGCCGCGCTCTTCATGATTTCACCACGCGACGGCGAGCCGCGAGTGGAGTGGCACCGGGATGAAATCTCGGTGCGGCCCCGCCGCGGCTGGCGGAAGAATACAGCCTACACCATCACCCTCCTGCCGGGGGTGAGCGACCTTCGCGGGAACACCCGCAATACGGGCGCAGTCACGCTCTTCGCGACTGGTCCAACAATCCCCGCCGGCCGCATCTCCGGAACCTTGTACAACTGGGCCGAGGGGAGGCCCGTCGTGAAAGGCCTCGTCGAGGCAAGACTCTCGTCTGATACGGGAGTCGTTTACGTGACGTCCTCAGACTCCGCCGGGCGATTCGTGCTCTCGACGCTCGGGCCTGGCCGGTATCGTGTTCGCGGCCTCGCCGATGAGAACAACAACAAGGGGCTCGACCCGCGGGAGCCTTGGGATTCGAGTGCCGTTACTCTCGCGGATTCGATCTCGCTCGACATGTATGCGTTTGTTCACGATTCGCTGGGCGCGCGACTGTCTGCGGTGACGGTCAGAGATTCCGTGACACTGGAGCTTTCATTCGACAACCCACTTTCGCCCGCACCAATTCTCACAGCCGCGAATGTCCGTGTCAGGGCGAGCGATTCAACGGACGTACCCGTTGTTTCGGTTTCACCGCCTGCCCCTGACAGCTCCGCGAAAAAACTTGCGCGACCAACTCCACTCCGCACCGTCATCGTCAAGCTTGCCCGGCCGCTGCGTCCCAGAGCAGACTACCGGGTCAGGGTCACAGAGGCGCGAAACCTGATGGGCGTGCTGAAGTCGAGCGAACGTCCGGTCAGCATTCCCGCGCCCCCGGTGGTTCCCCCTGCACCGCCACCCCCACCTCCACCGTCGCCGCGGCGATGACGGATCCGCGTCGAGCCTTGCCGAGTGTCAGCAGCCTTCTCGAACGCGAAGATCTTCGTGCGCTGGTGGGGCCCCACCCCAGATCTCTGGTGGTGGATGCGGTACGAAAGGCGATCGACGACGCCCGGAGGACCGCAGAGAGTGCCGACACGGTCGATTGGCAGGCCGCGGTCCAGCAAACGTTGAACTCGGCGAACCGCCGTCTTCTACGGCCCGTATACAATGCTACCGGCGTAATACTTCACACCAATCTCGGCCGGGCACCTCTCGCTGAACCGGCTGTCAACGCCATTCACGACATTGCTCTCGGTTACACGAATCTCGAGTACGATCTCGAGACCGGCAGCCGCGGCTCGCGGTACGTGCACTGTGTGGAGCTGCTTCGTGAGCTCACTGGAGCGGAGGACGCAATCGTCGTCAACAATTGCGCTGCAGCGCTTGTTCTTTCATTGAGTGCGCTCGCTCGCGGGAAGCAGGTTCTGGTGTCGCGGGGAGAGCTGGTCGAAATCGGAGGCAGTTTCCGCGTTCCGGACATCATGGAGCGGAGCGGTGCTGACCTTTGCGAGGTTGGTACGACGAACAGAACGCACCTGGAAGACTACTCACGTGCGATCACGTCAAGAACAGGCGCAATCGCCAAGGTCCATCGCAGCAATTTCTCGATGTCGGGATTCGTCGCCGACGCCGACGTCAATGAGCTTGCCGCGCTCGCTGTCCAGCATCATCTGCCGCTCATTCACGATCTGGGCAGCGGCCTCATTGTCGATCTCTCCGGTTACGGGCTCACCGGTGAGCCGGCCGCGCAGACCGCATTACGGGCGGGAGCGACAATCGTCCTGATGAGCGGCGATAAGCTGCTTGGAGGCCCACAAGCGGGGATAGTGCTCGGAGCCAGGGGCGCCATCGCGCAATTGCGGCAGGATCCATTTGCGCGCGCCATGCGGGTCGACAAGATGACAATCGCGGCTCTCGCAGCTACGCTCGACCTTTACAGGGATACCGATGCAGCGCTGCGCGAGATTCCGGTGCTGCGAATGATCACAACCCCGGCAGACATGATCCGCCAACGGTGTGAAAGCGCGAGGCAGCGGTTGCTTCGGCACCGGATCGGCGCCGAAGTCGTTGCAAGCGTTGCCGGAGTTGGCGCCGGAGCCTTTCCAGCGCACGGCATTCCTTCTTTCGCCCTGTCGCTCGATGGCGCCGAGCGCACGGAGACGACGCTCAGGAGCTGGGAAACTCCGGTTATCGGCCGGATTCGCGACGGGAGGGTGCTTCTCGATCTGCGCAGCATACCCGAACGCGACGACGGGCCATTCATCGACGCGGTGGCCGCAGCGCTTCAGTGAACTCACTTCCCTCGGCGGTATTTCTGGATCGGGACGGAACAATCATCGAAGACGCGCATTATCTCTCCCGCCCGGAGCAGGTTCGGTTGATTCCTGGCGCCGCTGCGGCCATAGCGCGAATCAACGCGCTGTTGCTTCCCGTAATTGTCGTGACGAACCAGTCGGGCATTGGCCGCGGAATATTTTCGCGCGAGGACCATGGACGTGTGACGGAAAGGGTGGACGAGCTGCTTGGCCAGGGTGGCGCACGGATCGATGCCGCGTACTTCTGCCCCCACGCTCCTGAGGACGACTGCCAATGCAGGAAACCGCGGAAGCGTTTGTTCGAGCAGGCTGCCGCCGACCACCGAATCGATCTCGCACGAGCCCTGTATCTTGGCGATCGGCTGCGTGACATCGAGCCGGGTCTCGAGTTGGGCGGTGACGGTGTGTTGATTCCCTCGCCCGAGACGCCGCAGGATGAGATTGTGTCAGCCCGCCAGAGAGCGCGGGTCGCATCATCGCTCGGTGTTGCCCTCGACTGGTTTCTCTGCACCAACTGAGGGAAGCCGCGCGCGCGTTGTCAAGATCGTACGACGCCGCGATTGCCCCTTACTGGCGACTGCTGTTCTGAATAGAATCGCGCATGGCGGTTCGATTGGCAGTGCTTGCGTCCGGCGGCGGCACAAATCTTCAGGCGATCATCGATCATTTCGCCAAGCGTGGCGGCGCGGGCGCGCCGCACGTTGTTGTCGTTGCCGCGAACCGTGCGGGAGCCGGCGCTCTTGATCGCGCGCGAAGCGCCGCGATTCCGACCGAGGTTATCGATGCCGATGACGACGGCGCGTCGCTCATCGATCTTTTGAGGCGTTACTCGGTGGATCTCGTCGTTCTCGCCGGATACATGAAGAAGATTCCCGCGTCTGTCATCGCTGCGTATCATCGCCGCATGATCAACATTCATCCCGGATTGCTGCCCGATTTCGGAGGCGCCGGCATGTACGGCCAGCGCGTGCATGCGGCCGTTCTCGCAGCGGGAGTCGGTACGACCGGCGTGACGGCCCATTTCGTGGACGATCAGTACGACCATGGACCCGTGATCGCCCAATGGCGCGTCGCCGTCGCGGACGGTGATACCGCGGAGTCGCTTGGAGCACGGGTTCTGGAGGTGGAGCACCTGCTTTATCCGCGGGTTGTGGAGATGGTCGCAGCACTCAACGACAGACAGTTTTTCGCAGATTTCTGACATGCCGCTCGCACTACTTTCGGTTTCCGACAAGACTGGCCTGCTCGATTTCGCACACGGTCTCACCACCCTTGGATGGGAGATCGTGTCTACGGGCGGCACAGCAAAAACATTACGCGCTGCAGGGATCGCCGCTCGCGAAGTCAGCGATCTCACCGGCTTCCCGGAGATTCTCGATGGACGGGTGAAGACGCTCCACCCGTCAGTTCACGGCGGGCTGCTGGCGCGCCGCTCGGACTCTGAGCACATGCGGGTTGCCGCGGACCACGGCATTGCTCCGATCGATCTCGTCGCGGTTAACCTTTATCCGTTCGAGGCGACGGCGGCGAAACCCGGGATCGCGCCACAGGATGTGATCGAGAACA
>DATAIM010000220.1:0-8330 GCA_036262655.1 Gemmatimonadaceae bacterium
GCGATATTCCGCCGTCGACTTCAAGTGCCGCTCCACTGCGAAGCTCATGCAGCAGTGCGCGTGCCCTGCTCACCTTATCTATGGAAGCAGGAATGAACTCCTGTCCGCCGAAACCGGGATTCACGGTCATGATGACAAGCAGGTCAACGTCAGCCACCGCTTCGCGCACGGTGATCAGCGACGTTGCGGGATTGAGTGCGGCTCCCGCAAGACATCCCAGCTCCCGGATCCTGGCGAGCTGCCGCTGAAGATGCGGCGCGGCTTCGACGTGAATCGTCATCCCGGTGGCGCCGGCGCCGGCGAAACTTTCGAAATACCGCTCCGGCTCCTCGACCATCATGTGCACATCCAGAGGCAGCGAAGTCGCCTTGCGTGCGGTGATGATCACTTTCTCGCCGAAAGTAATGTTGGGGACAAAGCGTCCATCCATCACGTCGAGGTGGATCAGATCCGCACCACCCTCCTCGCACATCGCGATCTCTTCCGACAGGCGCCCGAAATCGGCACTGAGGACGGACGGAGCGATTCGGGCCTTCATCTCGTGTCCCGCGCCTTCACGGCGAATGTGTCTACCGGGGTCGTCGGCGCAATCGGTGGCGGTGGCGGAAAGCGCGAGATGCGGAGACTGATGCTCGCTCCGGCGGAAACGTTCGCGCCCGCGGGTGGCGACTGGCCGAGTATGGTGTTCTCCGGCAGAAATGAGCTCGTATCCCGTATCGTGGCCCCGAGGTGAAGACCGAGCTGCTCGAGGGTCGAGCGCGCATCGGCCAGCGTCCGTCCGCTGAGATCGGGCACCTGAACTGTGGACGGACCCTGGCTCAGCGTGATGCTGACCGTGGCCGGCAGCTCGACGCTCGTGCCTGAAGGCGGATTGCTCGCAATCACCGCACCCCTTGGCTGATCGCTCATCTGCTGTGAAATGCTTCCGAACGTGAAGCCTGCGTTCTCGATCGCAATCCGTGCCTGCTGCTGGGTAGAGCCGGTGACTTCAGGAACCGTTGCGGTTGCCTGGCCACCACTCACCGCGAGCGTGACTTCCGCGCCGCGCCTTTGAACGCTGCCAGCTGGAGGATCCTGCTCGAGAACGAGACCCTTTGGAGTTGTGCGGTGGAATCTCGTATCCCCCTGCAGTGCCTTGAATCCTGCCTTCTCGAGAGTGGCCGTCGCTTCATCGAAGCTGAGGCCGACTACCCGCGGCACGCGGCCGTCGTCCGGCAGCACATCGGCGGGAAACGCGAAGAGAAAGAGAAGAACGTACGCAAGCAGAAACCCGACTACGCCGACGATGAGATATGGAAACGCACGCCTGGGCAGCGCGCGAGCCTGCACTAATGGCTCCTTCTGAGCCGTGCCGCGAATGCGCCATCGCTTCCATGTACCTGGGGAAGGACGCGCAGGTATCCGCCGTCTATCGTGTCTGGTGGAACCGCACCTGCCGGTGGCGGATCCAGTGTGAACTCCGCGTTCCTCGCCAGGAAATCTTCGACTTGCCTTTCGTTTTCCTCCGCCTCGAGCGAGCAGGTGCTGTAGATGAGCAATCCTCCGGGCTTCACGACAGCGGCGGCAGCTCGAAGAATGCCTGCCTGAAGCGCTGCCATCACGGACAGATCCGAGACCTTTAGTCTCCACCGAGCATCCGGGTGGCGACGGAACGTTCCCGTACCTGTGCACGGCACGTCGATAAGGACCGCGTCCACATTCCACACGACCGGCAGACGCGCATCGCCCGCAACGACGTAGACGTTATTCGCCTCCAGCCGCGCGCAGTTCTCGAGCAGCCGTACGAGCCGCTGAGGAGAACGGTCCGCGGCAAGAACAATCCTCGCCGTGCGGCTCAGCTCGAGTGCCTTGCCGCCGGGGGCGGCGCAGAGATCCGCAACGACGGCATCCTGTGGAATCGAGGCATACTGCGTGACGAGGGTCGAGCCCGGATCCTGAACGAAGAACAGTCCCTGCTTGAACGCTCCGAGGTCCGTCAGTCCGATTCCTCCGCCGATCTGGATGCTGTCCCGCGCAAGCGGCGCATCGCCGACGTCGACGCCCGAGGCCTCGAGCATCGCCTCGAGCTGTTCGCGCACTATTCCATACGGCCGAATCACCATTGGCGCTTCGGCGTTGTTTTTCATCAAGAGAATGGCGGTGGTCTCCTCCCCCCATCGCGACAGCCATCGGGCGACCAGCCACCGCGGGTGCGAGTACCTGACCGCAAGAGCCTCGAGCGGATCGGGCGGAAGAGGAACCGAGAGGTCGCTGCTCTCCCGATCGATTCGCCGAAGCACGGCGTTCATCAGCTTGCTTGCGCCGATTCCGTGGCGGACTTTCGCAAGCTCGACAGTCTGCGCAATCGCCGCGTACGCAGGAACGCTTCCCATGTGCAGCAGCTGATAAACGCCAAGGCGCATGAGGTCGACGAGATCGGCATCGACGCGGCTGAGGCCACCTCTTACACGCTCGTCCAGGATCGCGTCAATCGCGCCGCGCTGCCGGAGCATTCCGTAGATGAGCTCGCGAAGCCACCTGCGATCTCTCGCCTCGAGCTCCTGCGTGCGACGCTCGAATGAGCTGTCGAGCATCTCGCCCGAGCGAAGGTCCGCGCAAATGCCGGCTGCAATCACGCGCGGCGTCGTCACTCCCCCAACGGCGGTCTGCACGCCTCCGTACTGAACACTCATGTATCGAGCATCCCGGCGACCGGCGAGGAAGGCACGGCGACTTCACGCCGCGGCATGCGGCCAGCGAGATACGCGAGACGCCCGGCTTCGACTGCCTGCCGCATCGCGGCCGCCATCCGCACCGGGTCTGACGCCGCCGCGATTCCGGTGTTCATCAGAATTCCGTCGACGCCCTGTTCCATCACGATACATGCATCCGATGCGGTGCCGACGCCCGCGTCGACGATAACTGGAACCCCCACGCGGTGCTTGATGGTCCTGATCGCGTACGGGTTGATCATTCCGAGGCCCGACCCGATCGGAGAGGCGAGCGGCATGACCGCAACCGCACCGGCATCCTCCAGCCGAAGGGCAGTGATGAGGTCGTCGTTCGTATACGCCATCACCTTGAAGCCCTCGTCCGCCAGAATGCGCGTTGCCTCGAGAAGTCCGGCGGTATCGGGAAGCAGAGTTTCCTGATCGCCTATTACCTCGAGCTTCACCCACTCGTTGAATCCTGCAGCACGCGCAAGGTGGGCATACCGGATGGCTTCATCCGACGTGTAGCAGCCGGCAGTGTTGGCGAGGAGAAAAAACTGTTCGGGGTCGAGGTGGTGGAGCATCCCCTCTTCGCTCGCGCGGCTCAGGTCCACCCGCCGAACCGCGACGGTAACGACCTCTGCGCCCGAAGCGTGGATGGCGCTCAGCATGTGCGCATTAGACGCGTATTTGCCTGTGCCGACCATCAGCCGCGAGCGGAATTCGCGGCCGCCGATGACGAGCGGAGCGAGGTCGAGAGTGGTTTCCACGTCGACTCCCATGGTCAGCCACCACCCACGAAATGAACTATCTCGACCACATCGCCGCCGTTCAGGCCGATGCTGTGGTACGCCGTCCTGTCACGGAGTATCTGTCTGTTGTGCTCGACTACGACGAGCCGGGGATCCAGTCCGAGCGAACCAAGCAGGCCCGCGACTGTCGTGTCAGGTGTCAGCCGCCTCGGTGCTCCGTTCACCGTCAGGGTGATCATCTCGCCCAATTCCGGAGTCTGAATCATAGGCTGAAATATAGCGCGAGACCGGTTCCAAAAAATCTGACTCAGGGCCCACCGGAAGGCGCGTTTTGAGAAGGAGGTCCGCGCTTTCCACCGGCTCACTTTCAAGGTCCCAGGCTGCGCCGCGAATCGTGGCAATTCCATGAGCTCCGGCGCGCTTCAACGCTCCGACATCTTCGGGGCGGACACCGCCGATAGCGATTACCGGGATGTGCACCGCCCCCGCGACCTTCGCCACGAACTCGACTCGTGCGGGTAATCGCCCGGCATGACTTGGGGTCTCGAAGACCGTCCCCGCAACACACCATGATGCGCCGGCCGCCTCGGCCTCGATTGCTTCTTTCACTGAGTGGACGCTCGCGCCCACCGGCAGCTCCGGTGAAACGAGAAGCGCTTCGGCGATGCGCAGCGAGTGTGAAGCAAGCTGGGCACCGCGTGCGCCGACAGCGGCCGCGATATCTACGCGATCATTCACCACGAGCCAGCAGCGTGTCTCCCGCTGGTACATCGCCAGAGTGGTGGCGATGTCATACATCCTGCGTCCCGACGCTTTCGACGACCGCAAGTGGAGAGCACCCCGGGGCCCAAGCGTTCGCATGAGACTCAGCGCCCGCATCAGGAATTCTTCGCGCATAATGGCTGCGCTGTCGGTCACCGCGTGCACAACCGGAAAGCCGGCCACCGACGCCCTAGTCACGTTCCGAACTGGTCGCCCAGTGAGACTCCGCGGCCGCGCGCCCACTCCGAAGAGCGCATCCTGCTCCGACCAGAGGGCTGTACATCGCGGATACAGACTGCCGCGTCGCCGCACCAGACGACGATCCCCTCGCGAATCCCGACGACTTCACCCGCTACGCCCGACACTTCCACTGGATGTGCGGCCATGTTTACTCGTCTTGCGCCGAACAGCTTGACGTCCACACCGCGCATCGTCGAGAACGCTGCGGGTTTCGGGTCGTATGCTCTGATGGCCCGGCACACGTCTTCCGCGCCGCGCGTCCAATCCACGAGCGCGTCCGACCGGCTCACCTTCGGCGCATATGTCGCGAGTGACTCATCCTGCGGCGTCTCGTTTGCGGCACCGACCGAGAACAAGGCGAGAGCTTCGATCAGCGCAAGCGCGCCCAGCTCCGAGAGCCTGTTCTGAAGCTCCCCGTAAGTCTCGTCGTCGAGAATTGGAACACTCGCCGTCATGATGATCGGACCGGCATCGAGCGCCGGCACCATTCGCATGATCGTGACGCCCGTTTGCGGCAATCCCTGGCGTATCGCTGCCTGAATCGGAGCCGCTCCGCGAAGAAGTGGAAGCAGCGACGCATGAATGTTCAGAGTTCCAAGCCGTGGAAGATCGATCAATCGCCGCGGCAGAATATTGCCATAGGCCACTACGATCGAAATATCGGGCTGCATCGCCTCGAGAGTCGCGATGAACTCGTCATCCCTCACCGAAGACGGTTGAAAGCAGGGTATTCTCTCCTCGATCGCTATCTGCTTGACTGGCGGCTCGGTCAGCGTTCGTGAACGCCCCTGTGGCTTGTCCGGCTGCGTCACCACGCCGATGACTTCGAATCCTTCCCCGATCAGGGCTCTAAGCGGGGCAGTCGCAAACTCCGGGGTCCCCCAGAAGAGGACGCGCATCTAGAGCTCCCCTTCGCTATGGTGCGGGCCCAGTTTCTCCAGCGCGACTTTGCGGATGAATCCGGGGTAATCGTCCTTCTGCTTCTCCCATTTCGCGAGCGCGGCGCGGCGCTTCAGCATGCTCAGGTAATCGATGAACAGCTTGCCGTCGAGGTGATCGATCTCGTGCTGCATGCAGCGGGCGAGGAGATCCGTTCCCTCGACCTCGACCTTCTTTCCGCTCTCATCCAGTGCTCTCACGATCACGCGTGACGAGCGGGTCACGTCGCCGAACACCTCGGGGATCGACAGACACCCTTCCTCACCGCGCACGGAGCCCTCACGCTCAATGATTTCCGGATTGACCAGGGCGAACTTCCGGCCTTCGACATCCATCACCGCGACACGCTCCGTACGCCCCACCTGCGGAGCGGCGAGCCCGATTCCCTCGGCGGCGTACATGGTGTCGAACATCTGCGATATCAGCGTTCGGATCTCGTCCGTCACCGTTTCCACCGGGGTGGTCTCTTTCCGAAGCACCGGGTCGCCAAGGACCCGGATGTCCAGGATTTTCACCCCTCGGTGCCTGCGCTGCCGGATGAGCGGATCACGCGCGCAATCCGGCCTCGCTCGACGACGAGTCGAGACTCCGCGCTCTTGATGGTGACGCGGTCGTCGTTGGCGCTCGCATTCCCGTCATCGGCGGCAGCTTCACGGATGTGAATCACCTCGCCGATGATTCCGCCGAACGTGACGATCTCGTCGCCACGCTTGATCTGCCTGATCAGCGCCTCCTGAGCTTTTTTCTGTTTCTGCCCCGGCCGGATCAGGATGAAGTAGAAGATCGCGAAGATCGCGCCGTACATGAAGATCGGCCCGAGCAGTGTATTGGTCGGGCTCTGAAGCAGAAGCAGTGCGGGGAAGACGAGTGTCATTGAGGGGAGCTGTTTTTGGAATGGTAGCGGGCCAGCCACTCGGCGCTCCATGCGTCGAGCGAATCATCGACCACCGCCTGCCGCGCCGATCGCGCCAGCGAGAGCAGGAAATGTACATTGTGCAGGGAAAGCAGGCGGAGCCCCAGTATCTCGTCGCTGATGTAGAGGTGGCGGATGTAGGCGCGCGAGAAGCGCGAGCAGGCACTGCAGGTGCAGGCCTCGTCGAGCGGACGCTTGTCGTTGCGAAATTCCGCGCGCTTGATGTTGAGGCGCCCATCCGTCGTGAAAGCCGATCCGTTACGGCCCATGCGCGTCGGAGCGACACAGTCGAACAGGTCCACCCCGCGGCGGATCCCCTCGACGATGTCTTCAGGAAAGCCCACTCCCATCAGGTAACGCGGTCGATCGCGGTCGAGCGCGTCGTCTACGACGTCGAGCATCTCGTACATCGCCGGCTTGGCTTCGCCAACCGAAAGGCCGCCAATCCCGAATCCGATCCAGTCGTGCATCGACGCAATTGTCGCCGAGGCTTCCCTCCGAAGATTCGAGTGGATTCCGCCCTGGATGATCGGAAAAAGTGCCTGAACCAACGGTTCTTCCATATCTCCCTTCGCCGCCAGCTTCGCGAAAGCGCGGAGGCAGCGCTCCGCCCAGCGCACGCTTCTTTCGCTCGCATCGCGTGAAGGCAGCTCGGTAGACTGCCCCGGTATGACATGATCGAACTGCATGATCACGTCTGCGCCGAGGTTGCGCTCGATCAGCATGACGCTTTCGGGAGTGAAGAAGCGGCGTGAGCCGTCGATGTGGCTCTGAAACTCGACGCCCTCTTCGCTCACCTTCCGGAGCCCTTCGAGAGAGAATACCTGGAAGCCGCCCGAATCAGTGAGGATTGGGCCCGGCCACTGCATGAACTCGTGAAGTCCGCCCATCTCGCGGACAAGTTCGTCCCCGGGGCGAAGATGCAGATGGTAAGCGTTTGACAGGATCATGGATGCCCCCATCGCTGTGAGGTCGTCCGGATCCAGCGTCTTCACGGTAGCGAGGGTGCCGACAGGCATGAAGGCAGGGGTCTCGACCGGGCCGTGAGGGGTCATGAAAATGCCGGCGCGTGCGGCGCCGGCCCGGGCGACGATCGAGAAGGAAAATGGCATCACCTATATGATGGCCATGGCGTCGCCGTAGGAGTAGAAGCGGTATTCATTCGCAATCGCTTCGGCATAAGCGCGCATTACGAGATCGTATCCGGCGAATGCTGCGACGAGCATGAGAAGAGTCGATCTCGGTAAATGAAAGTTGGTGATGAGCCGATCGACTCCACGGAATTGATAAGGCGGGCGGATGAAGATGCGAGTCTCCCCTGATTGCTCGCGGAACCGCCCGTCCGGTTGCACAGCGCTCTCGAGTGTGCGGACAGATGTCGTACCGACTGCCCAGATGTGCGTGCCGCGGTCGCGCGTCGCGTTCAGCGCATCGGCGGCTGCGGAGGGAAGCCAGTATGACTCCTCATGCATCACATGGTCCGCTGGATTCTCGACCTCGACCGGCTTGAAAGTCCCCGCGCCAACATGGAGCACAACTTCCGCGCGATCGACATTCTTCGCCCGGAGGCGCTGCAGAAGCCCGGGTGTGAAGTGTAGACCGGCGGTTGGCGCAGCAACCGAGCCCGATTCGCGCGCGTACACTGTCTGGTACCGCTCGGCGTCTCCCGACTCGTCGGAACGCCGGATATACGGAGGAAGCGGGACGTGTCCGTATCGCTCGATGGCGTCCTGAACAGGGAGCGGGGAAATGAGATGTACGATGCGTGTCCTTCGCTCCGTTGTCTCCAGTATCTCGACGTCGAGTTCGGGCGCGATGTGAATCTTTCGACCGGCTTTGAGCTTTCCGCCGGGGTGGACCATCGCTTCGTATCGGTTCTCGCCCAATGATTTCAGAAGGAGGACCTCGGCCGGTGCGCCCGAGTCGCGGGTGCCACGAAGCCGCGCACGGAAAACGCGCGTGGTATTCAGAACGATTGTGTCGCGGGCGGGGATAATATCGGATAAGTCGCGGAATGTGCCGTGCTCGATCGCC
>DATAIM010000221.1:0-2301 GCA_036262655.1 Gemmatimonadaceae bacterium
GAAATCATCGCTCCCTTCGACAGTCTTGACCTTGAACTTCCGATACTCCGCGCGCTTCGGACGGCCGTGCTCGAACCACACGCACGCGCCAACGGTGTCTGTACCCTGCGTCGTAGAGATGTCGAAGCACGCCATGGTCCGGGGAAGCTTCTGGAGTCCCAGCTCACGGCCGAGGTCATAGACAGGATCGCTGGCCCGCGTCCCGCCATCCAGAGACGCGAGCCTCAGCTCCTCGAGCAGATGACGTGCGTTCTGCTGCGCGAGGTCCACCAGCTCGCGTCGCGGCCCCCGCTGCGGGACGAGCACGCGCGCGCCCCCAAGTGACTGCTCGAGCAGCTCACGATCCTCGAAGTCGAAAGGGACAAAGAGTGATCGTGCGCGGTCCTTCAGCGGGACGTAGTAGCCCGCGAGGAAAACCGAGAGAATGCCGGGATCGGCTTCCTCCTCGAGGTTCTCGAGGTAGCGATGCTCTCGCGCGAGGAGCTTGCCCCCGCGAATTCTCATGAGAGTAACGCATGCGTCATCGCCGTCTCGAGCGTAGCCGATGACGTCACGATCGCCGCCCTCAACCTCCAGCACGACGGTTGGCTCCTCCATCTGCTCGATGTGCTGAAGCGCGTCACGAAGCTCCGCCGCGCGCTCGAAGTCGAGCTGCTCGGCCGCCAGTTCCATCCGGTCACGAACGTGCCGCATCACCTCTTCCGGCTTTCCGTCGAGGAACAGGATGACCTCATCGATCATCGAGCGGTAATCCTGGGCGCTCTGCGCAAGAATGCAGGGTGCCTTGCACCGCTTGATGAAATAGTCGAGACACGGCCGCTCCGGCATCTCGCCAGGCATGTCGAAGTTGCACGATCGCACGGTGAAGATTCGCTTCACCACATTAAGTGCCCGGCGCATAGCGCCGACATCGGTGTAGGGACCGAAGTAACGCGCGCCGTCGTTCTGCAGCTGCCGTGTAACGTACACGCGCGGAAATGCCTCCTGGACCGTCACCTTGATGTACGGATATGACTTGTCATCGCGCAGCGCGATGTTGAACCGCGGCCGGTATTCCTTGATGAGGTTGGCCTCGAGAATCAGGGCATGGGCCTCCGACGGGACCACGATCGTCTCGAGATCTGTGATCTGATTCACGAGATACGTCGTCCGCACACTCTCGTGATCCTGCCCGAAGTAGCTGCGGACGCGCGATCGGAGGCGTCGAGCTTTTCCGACGTAGAGAATCTTTCCGTCAGCGCCCTTCCACAGATAGACGCCGGGACCGTCAGGCAGATGAGGGAGCTTCGAGGCGACGGTGTCAGGGATGCTGCGCATAACCAAATTTATACCCGCGAAAACCCGGCTCGTGCGCTCAACGCGGAGAAGATATTGGCATCACGACACTCTCCGCAAAAGCCGCCCGGTTAATGCTCTGGCCTCACGAATTCCGAGTATTGTGGTGACCGTGAGATAGGAGGCGCCAAAGGCCAGCAATACCATAACGGCCATCCAGAAGCGTGGCACTCCGCTCAAGCCGAGCTTGAATCCCCAGGCAATCGCCGCGGCCAGGGCGGCTCCGAAAAGGAGTTTCAGATTGTGGCCGCGGGCAATCGATGTGGGCCCGATCCGTCGCGTCATTGCCGTTCGGAGGAGATCAAACTCGATGCATGCAGCGATTCCGGAAGCGGCAGTGAGTGCCGCCACGCCGAACCTCGGGTCGATGTGGAGCAGTCGTGGCAGGTGGAGCGCGGCGAAGTAACCCAGAAAGCTGTTCAAGGTCACTCGCACCAGAGCGAACTTGAGCGGAGTCCTCGTGTCGCGGAGTGCGTAAAACGTCGACGAATAGAGCCGCGCCCATGTCGATGCGAGCAATCCAACAGTCGAACCCGCCAGAACCTCCCACACCCAGACACTGTCACGCTGCGTGAATTTTCCCGACTCGAAGAGGACAGCCGACAGGACGTCGCCGAGCGCGAGAAACGCGGCCGCCGAAGGAATGATGAAAAAGGCAATTCGCTCGAGTCCGCCGTCCAGGCGTCCGCGGAGGTAGCTCGCCACCTCATCGACTGAGCCCACCGCGCTCGACATGACCGGCAGCTCCGCCGCCGTCACAGCCATTCCGAACAGACTAACCGGCAGCGTGTAAAGCACCTGCGCGTACGACAGCGTTGCAACGGAACCACCCGGCAGCCAGCTGGCAATGAAAGAGTCGATGTATGCGCTGATCTGCACGACGCCGCGGCTCACGAATGCAGGCACGAAGTTTCTGAAAACATTGCGCGAGCTCTGCTGGCCAACGTCCAGGTTCAGCCGCAGACC
>DATAIM010000222.1:0-5261 GCA_036262655.1 Gemmatimonadaceae bacterium
GATCGTCCTGGCGCTTCTGATATTCATCGTGTGGTGGAGGACGTTCACGCAGCTCGCCATTGGCTATTCGCTGTGCATCGTGTCACAGGTGGCACTCTTCTGTTTGATCTTTCGATGGCAGCCATTCAACAGCCGCCTGCAGCTGCCAGTCTTCGTCGCTAGCGCGCCACTGGTCGCATATGCCCTCGGCACAATCCCCATGCGATCCGTCATCAGGAGATCGCTTCTCGTGCTGATTGCTGCGCTGCTCTCTTATCGTGCTCTTCCGTCCATCCTCAAGAATCCGGCGCGGCCGCTCGCGGGGAGAGTAAAGATTCTGGATTTAACGCGCGAGCAGCGCTACTTCATCGAACAGCCGCAAATACAGGCGTCGTATACAGGAGCCGCCGATTTTATTGCTGCGACCCGATGCCGCACGGTCGGTCTCAAGACGGGCTGGAGTGAATGGGAGTATGCGTTCTGGGCCGTGGCGTCTCCGCGGTGGAAAATATTCCGGCTGACGCATGTCGCTGTAACGAATCCCTCAAAGCGACTGGACAAGCACACAGGTGCGGGCGGCAAGCAGGTTTGCGCAGTGGTGACGCTGAATGAAGACCGCCCGATCAATGCGACCGAGACTGCGCCCGGATTCGTCATAGCATGGCAGCTTCAGAACGTTTCGGTCCAGCTGCCCGCCGCGTCTCTTCGCTGAGAGACGGGCGGGCGGTTTTCTCTACCGTGCGCGGCTTCGCATCGCCTTCCACGAAGCGCTTGCGGCGGCCGAGTTCAAATCCGGCGGCAGAGCACTGGCGCCGACGTGGATGGTTGAAACCACGCCGATGCCGCGGCGAACGGCCGTCTGCCCCGTGTTCGGGAAGACGTCTGTCGGCCGATCGTTTGTTCCGATCACCCCCGCCAGTGAAAAGTTGCCGTCGTCGTTTCCAAGCGCACTCATTGGAATGCGTGCAATGACGGTGTTTCCAACAACGCTCGCCGCAACGGGCACGCTGGCGCTGGGGCTCAGCAGCGGGAGCAACGTCGGGCTGATAGCGAAATAGTCGAGCTCGTATTCAACGCCGAGATTCGCGCTGGCCCCAAAAAAGTTGCTCGTTGATGCCTGGCCAGTCGCAGGACTGTCATCGATGTCGAATTCGACAAACCCCCCCAAACCGTTGGCAGCGGCGGACGCGAGAGCAACGGGAGCGCTGAAGGTCGCAGTGACAATGAGCGAATCGCTTTTGAAATCACCCCGCAGGCTGATCAGATCGATTGCCTTCGGACCAACGCCCCCGCCCGAGGGCAACGTGTCGCCGGCCGGATCGGTCATCGTGAATGCGAGGATTCCACCTGCCGGCGCAATGGCTGTCGCGTTGAACGAAACCGTGGGCAGGCCGGCAACGCTTGCCGTCAGAGTCTTTGCGCCGAAGGTGTTGCCGAGTGTCCAGACGACGGACGCAGTCCCCGTTGCGCTCGTTGTGGCGGTCGTACTGCTGAGCGATCCGCCGCCACTCGTGATCGCAAAGGTCACGGTGACCCCCGGCACCGGAAGATTCGCGGCATCCGTTACGAGCACCGTCGGAGCTGTCGGAACTGGCTGACCAACAACACCCGCCTGAGTCGTCCCGCCGGAAAGGACGAGAAGATTCGCCGGGGGTCCGACTTTAGGGTCGTTCGAGTCACTGCCGCCACAAGCCAGCAGGGCGAACGGGATAGCTGCGAGGATGAAACGATACTTGTGCATCTCTTCTCCGGCGGAGGTTGACTGAAATTACAGGAACGAACATCGCCCCGGGGCGCGAAAGGCGGTATACGTAGCTTTACGTAGGGTGGTTTTTTCCTCTGCCGGGATCGCCGGCGCCGGTACCGTCTGCACCTCGGCGTAACTGGCATAAACGGTTGCTGCTCGTTAAGTTGGGTTTCTACCCCATTACCTTTTGCCGGGCTGTAAACCTCCGTCCCGAGCTCCATATGCATCCATTTATTGAAACCCAGAAAGAGTGGCTTCGCGCCGACGTGCCACCTTTCCGCGCAGGTGATACGGTTCGAGTGAACGTTCGCGTTAAAGAAGGTGACAAGGAGCGTCTCCAGGCGTTCGAAGGCGTTTGCATTGCGCGTCGCGGCAGTGGCATCAGCGAGACCTTCACCGTCCGCAAGATCTCGAGCGGCATAGGTGTCGAGCGCATCTTCCCGACACACAGCCCGATGATCGCCTCGATCACTGTCGTCCGCCGCGGCCGCGTCCGTCGCGCGAAGCTCTACTATCTGCGTCATCTCACCGGCAAGGCGACTCGCATCAAGGAAAGAAAGGTGCGCGTCCAGGTACCCGGCGCCGAGGCGTAACGAGCAAGTCCGCGCCGCTGGCAGCAAAAGCGGTTAGCATGCGGACCGCCGGAAGCAGGAGCGCGAACGGCAAGGGCTCGGCCGAGCCGTCGCCCAAAAGTCGCGCTCCCTACCGCCTCAAGCGATGGACGCACATCGAGAGAGATCTTCGCCGCGAGCGGGGACCCCTCATCGCTGGTGTCGATGAAGTAGGCCGCGGGCCGCTCGCGGGACCGGTCGTAGCCTGCGCTGTCATCATGCCCCCCGACATGCGCGCCATCCGGGGTGTCGATGACTCGAAGCTGCTTACCGCCGACGAGCGCAACCGCCTCGCTGTCAAGATCCGCGAGAGGGCACTCGCATGCGCTCTCGGCGCGGCGTCGGTGCGGGAGATCGAACGACTCAACATCTACCAGGCGAGCGTTCTCGCGATGCGGCGCGCGCTCGGGCGTCTCACCGTCCAGCCCGATCACGTCATCATCGACGGCAAGACGATGCGGACCCTCCCGATCCCCCACACAGCCATCGTTCATGGGGATGCAAGGTGCTTCAGCATCGCCTGCGCGTCGATTATCGCCAAAGTCACGCGCGACCGGCTGATGGCGCGGCTGGCGGTGCGGTATCCGGCGTATACATGGGAGCGCAACGTTGGCTACACGACGCGCGCACACATTCGCGGCCTCGATTCGCACGGGATCACTCCGCATCATCGCCGCAGCTTTTTCCGTGTGAGCCAGCTCGTCCTCGATTTCGGCTCGCTGCCGCTCGGCGACGATTTGATCGTTCCCGCACCGCTGAACGAGGCGGAAGAAGAGATCCTGCTCGTGGCCACGGAGCTGGAGATTGTTGACAGTACCGGTCGCGAATTGCGAGCTCAATGATCCGTCCTGCGCGTGTCGGCGTCATCATGGGCTCGAAATCAGACTGGGAAACAATGCGCCACGCGGTAGAGACTCTGGAAGCGCTCGGAGTTGCAAACGAAACACGCGTGGTTTCGGCGCATCGCACACCTGACCTGCTTTTCGAGTACGCGAGCACAGCGCGTGATCGCGGAATCCGTGTCATAATCGCTGGAGCGGGAGGCGCTGCACATCTTCCCGGCATGGTGTCCGCGAAAACCACGCTGCCCGTGCTCGGAGTTCCAGTCGAGTCGAAGACGCTTCAGGGTATCGACTCACTGCTGTCGATCGTTCAGATGCCCGCTGGTGTTCCGGTGGGTACGCTCGCAATAGGCAAGGCGGGGGCGATAAACGCGGCTCTCCTCGCTACTGCGATTCTCGCGACCGAAGATCGCGAGCTTCGTGAAACGCTGGAGACATTCCGGCAGACCCAGACGCAGGCTGTCCTCGATCAGCCCGATCCGGCAGTCACCGGGTGATCATCGGCGTGATGGGCGCTGGCCAGCTCGGGCAGATGCTCGCGCTCGCCGGCAACCGCCTCGGGCACCAACTCCGTTTTTTATCCCCCGACCCCGATGCGCCAGCGGGCCGCTTCGCTGAGCTGATCGTAGCGGATTACGAGAACGAGGAAGCCCTCGCTCATTTTGCAGATGGCCTCGACGTCGCCACCTACGAATTCGAGAGCATTCCGGCCAGTGCCGTTGTATATGTTGCGGAGCGCGTGCCGACCTATCCTCCGCCGCTTGCACTCGAAACGGCGCAGGACCGCGCGCGCGAAAAGGAGTGCTTCGCCCGACTCGGCATACCGACGGCGCCGTTCGAGCCGGTGTCGAGCATGACGGATGTGCGGAACGCGCTCGCGAGGACTGGACTTCCGGCGATGCTGAAATCGCGGCGGTTCGGGTATGACGGAAAGGGGCAGGCCATTCTCCGATCGCGTGACGACATCGGCGCGGGCTGGGTGAAGGTTGGTGGAGTTCCCTCTATCGTCGAGTCAGTCGTTGAATTCACGCGAGAGCTGTCGATCATCGCCGTCAGGTCACGCGGAGGAGAAATGGGGTTTTACCCTCTGGTCGAGAACCATCACAGTGAAGGAATACTGCGGTTTTCGCTGGCCCCGGCGCCCGGCGTGGCGATCGAAATGCAGCGGAAGGCGGAGGAGTATGCGACGCGGGTCATGGATTCACTCCGGTATGTGGGGGTTCTCGCAATCGAATTGTTCGAGACCGCGGGCGGGCTTGTCGCAAACGAGATGGCTCCGAGGGTCCACAATACGGGACACTGGACAATCGAAGGGGCTGATACGAGCCAGTTCGAAAACCACCTTCGGGCGATCGCAGGCATGCGGATCGGATCGACCGACATGGGAGGAGCGGCCGGGATGGTGAACGTAATCGGCCAGGAGCCTGACGTGGGACGGCTGCGCGATGTCGAAAACGTGCACATCCACATGTATGGCAAGGCTCCAAAGCCGAGGAGAAAGCTCGGACACATTACGGTGACCGCTGATGACCTTGACGGGGTACGAAACAGCGTGGCACGCCTCAGGCATGCTCTCTCTCGCCAGGTTTAACTGGGTGAAACAGGAGGCTACGAATATGCTGAAACGTCTTGTTTACCTTGTCGGAACGCTCGGAGTCGTGGCGTGCGCGACCCCTTCGCAACCCGGCACCGCAGGCGCCACGCCGGTGATTCAGGTTCAGACCGGCCGCGAGTTCGACGTGGCCGCTGGTCAGGAAGCGCGGGTCGAGGGGACCCCGATCGTAATCCGCTTTCAGGGAGTCTCGAACGATTCGCGATGCCCGGCTGACGTGCAGTGCGTCTGGGCGGGGAATGCGACTGTGCGGTTCTCGGTAACGCGGGCCGATGGCTCGTCCGTCGAGTCCACGCTCAATACGACCCTGGAGCCCCGGGTTGTGACGTTCGACGGGTTCACCCTGACTCTCGTCGCGCTCAAGCCGACGCCAAGGGCGGGGAAGCCTGTTCCTGCGGCTGACTATGTCGCTACGCTGCAGGTGACGCGCGGCTGATTGACCTGATTGGATGGTCGGGGCCCGGCGCTCG
>DATAIM010000223.1:0-8031 GCA_036262655.1 Gemmatimonadaceae bacterium
CGAGTCGGAGCCGTCAGCGGAGACGAAGAATCTGATCGGTCTGGTCAGGTCGCGCACTCGCCCGCATCCGGGCAAGTCTGTCGAGCTCGACAGTGTTCGCGACTCACCGGCGGCTATCCTCGAACCGGCAGCAGGCGGCCGCGCGGCTGCCTCGGATGAAGCGCATCCGGCTCGCGGATCGCGAGAGAAGGCAGCCGATCCAGGCACTCGACACAGATTCAGTCGCGTGGGAGTTGCGGCCCTCGCGACAGCCGTTCTCGCTACAGCCGGCTACGGCTGGCTGAAAAAAGGGGACGCAAAAGCCGGCCAGCCCGTCCCCACAATTGCTGTTGGATCGGTCGTTGAGAGCGGCCCAGGAGCCGACTCCAGCGGCCAATCTGGTACGGTGCGCGAGATCCTCGCGACCGATCTCGCGCGAATCGAGGGTCTGAATGTCGTAAGCCAGAGCCGGATGTACGATGTGCTCGCACACATATCGAAGCGCGCAGATTCGCCCGGTGCGCTCGCGGAAGCGGCGAGGATCGCCGGCGCGGGTGAGATCATCGAGGGCACACTTTACCGCCGCGATGGAGTCGGGCCGCCTCTGCGTGTCGACATCAGGCGTGTGAATCTCGCAACTGGGGTCATGGTCAGCGCACACTCCGCCTCTGGCAGCGACCTCTTCGCCCTCGTCGACAGTGTGACGTTCCATCTTGCCGCGGCGCTCCGCCTCGAGGCGCCCGACCATGCACTCTCCGCCGCCACGAGTAAATCGCTTGTTGCACGACGGCTCTACGATGAAGGACTTCGTCTTCACTACGAGGGCAATGGTCCCGGCGCGACGCGTTTTTTCAAGGCCGCTCTCAAAGAGGATTCCACCTTCGGGATGGCCGCGTATTACGCCGCTATGGACCCCGCGGGTCCAGACTACGAAAGGGCCACACGACTACTTTCGCTTGCCTCGCGGAACGCGACTCGCGCGCCTCTCCGCGAACGACTTACCGTTCGTCACGCCTGGGCATGGATGACGAATGATCCAGTTGCACGCACGATTGCGGAATCGCTGGCCGTCAATTTTCCCGCCGAGCCGGAAGGTGCGATGGCCCTCGGTAACAGCCTCCAGTTGGCCGGAGAGTTTCTGGCGGCGATTCCACTTTTCGAGCGTGCTTTTGCACTCGATTCAGCGCAATTTTCCCGTGCACCCGGTGGTGGAGCTTGCCGTCCCTGCGGAGCGCTCACCGCGATCATGAATTCGTACACGCTCGCCGACTCGGCTGCTGCGGTTGAACGCAGCGCGCGAAGGTTGATCAGATTCCAGCGCCGATCGCCGGCGGCGCTCCTCAGACTGGCAGACCTCTACGCGACGGCCGGACGGCGCCGCGAGTCGCAGGCGCTGGTCGACTCCGCTGCGGGGATTGACCCCGGAGCCATTCGCGCCTTGAACATGGATATCAGAATTGCCTTCAGGGCAGGGGATTTCAATGAGGCAGAACGCCGCATCCGCCATCGCCTGTCCGACGTCGATCCCGAGATGCGGACCGACGGGCTCTGGTGGCTGATCATATTGGAACGGACTCGAGGCCGGCTGATCGCAGCCGACTCCATTGCCAGAGAGTTCTGCGCCACGGTTGCGTCTGGGCCCAGCAGCTACGCTTCCGGATGGCGTGAGGGCTGGTGCCTGCTCGCGCGCGGTCCGGTGCTCTTCGAGCTTGGACGTTTTGCCGAGTCGGCGCAGAACTACGAGAAGCTTGCCCAGGTCCGTCGCATGTTTCCGAGTCTCGTCGAGCATGCGCCATCGATGCTCGCGCGGCATCACGCATGGATCCGAGGGCACGCTCTAAATGCGTACGTCTATGCGGGTGACGTAAACGCCGCTTCGCGACTTGCCGACACCGTCGAGCACTGGGGCAAGCTCAGCGCTTACGGGAGAGACCGCAGACTTCATTTCCACGGCCGGGGGCTTCTCGCTGCGAGACAGGGACGGCGCGATGAAGCCATATCGCATTTCAGGAAGGCGATGTTCTCGCCGAGCGAAGGTTATACGCGAACCAACCTGGAGCTTGCCCGCGAGCTCATCGCCGCGGGGCGTAACTCCGAGGCGATCGCGGTTCTGCGGCCCGCGCTTGCGGGGCCCATCGAATCGAGCAATCTCTACGTGACTCTGACCGAGATACACGAGCAGATGGCGATAGCATTCGAGCGCCGCGCCGCGCGCGACAGCGCGGCGGTCCACTACGCATGGGTGGCTCGAGCGTGGAGAGATGCTGACCGACGCTTCAGAGAGCGTTATGACATTGCGAAGAAAAAGTCCGCCATCGCCGGCCTGTAACTGCGCTCATCTAGATTTCCCCCGTGATTTCAAAGATCCTGATTGCAAACAGAGGCGAGATCGCCTTGAGGGTAATCCGCGCATGCCGTGAGCTGGGCATAGCAAGCGTAGCCGTCTACAGTGATGCGGACGCGCGTGCTCCTCACGTTCGCGAAGCCGACGAAGCGGTAAACATCGGGCCTCCGCCGTCGAGCCAGAGCTATTTGCGCGGAGAGGCAATCATCGACGCGGCGAAGCAGTTCGGCGCGGACGCGATTCACCCGGGATACGGATTTCTTTCGGAGCGTGAATGGTTCGCGCGCGCTGTTCGCGAATCAGGGCTCACATGGATCGGCCCGCCGGCGGAGGCGATCGCCGCCATGGGAAGCAAAACCGCCGCGAGAACATTGGCGGTCCAGAATGATGTGCCCATCGTTCCGGGAACCACAGAGCCACTGCAGGATGCGAGGGAAGCGAAGGATATCGCGGCGCGTTTCGGATACCCGGTTCTCCTGAAGGCCGCAGCTGGCGGCGGTGGAAAGGGCATGCGGGTCGTGCGCGAGGAGCAGGAACTCGAGCGAGCCCTTGATGCCGCGCGAAGCGAAGCGAAGAACGCTTTTGGCGACGATGCGGTCTACGTCGAGAAATACATCGAAGGTCCGCGGCACATTGAAATTCAGATCCTTGCCGACACACATGGCAACGTTCTTTCACTCGGCGAGCGCGAGTGCTCGGTGCAGCGGCGCCATCAGAAGATGGTGGAAGAAGCACCGAGCGTAGCGGTCTCGCCCGAGCTCCGCGAAAAAATGGGTGCAACGGCAGCCCGGGCCGCGGGGGCTGCGGGATACGTTAACGCTGGCACATGCGAGTTTCTGCTGGATCGCGAAGGAAACTTCTACTTCCTGGAGATGAACACCCGGCTTCAGGTGGAGCATCCGGTCACCGAGCTGGTGACGGGAATCGATCTGGTCCAGTGGCAGATACGGATTGCCGCGGGTGAAAAACTTCCGTTCGCCCAGAGTGACATCGTCCCGCGCGGATGGGCGATCGAGTGCCGCATCACGAGCGAGGACACGGCGAACGGGTTTCTTCCCTCGACCGGTCGCATCGACTACCTGCACCTGCCGAGTGGGCCCGGCATCAGATGGGATGGTGGTATCGAGACTGGGAGTGAGGTTGGTCTCAACTACGATCCGATGCTTGCGAAGCTGATCGTGTGGGCGCCAACGCGTTCACTCGCCGTCGAGAGAATGCACAGGGCACTCCTCGAGCTCACAATCAGCGGCGTAGAGACCTCCCGCGATTTTCATCTCCGCCTGATGGAGGATCCGGAGTTCCGTCGCGGGGAGATCGAGATCCAGTGGCTCGAGCGCCGTCTTCCCTCGCTTACCGCCGCCGGCGCACCCCCCGAGACCACCCGCGCGGCCGCCATTGCAGCTGCGTTGCTCGCAGATCGCGAGAGGAACAGAGCGTTGTCTCAAGCGGGCGGGAATAGCGGCCAATCCGGCCCGGCGACCGCCGGTCATACGGCGTGGGCGCGGATCGCCCGGCGGGAAGGACTGCGTTGATGCCACAGATGGTATCTGTAGAGATCGAATCGATCGCCGCCGGGGGCGACGGCGTCGGACGAAGCAATGGCCTCGTGATCTTCGTCCCGCGGACCGCGCCGGGCGAGCTGGTGACGGCACGGATCAGCGGGAAGGGAAGCTTTGCGCGCGGAGCGTTGCGGTCAATCGCGCGCTTATCCGAGGAGCGAATCGAGCCGCCGTGCCCGCACTACACGAGGGACAAGTGCGGCGGCTGCCAGATCCAGCACATTACCTATGCAGCGCAGCTTCGAGGGAAGAAACGAATCATCCGCGACGCAATGGAGCGGATCGGTAAGAGAAAGGTAGAGGTCAGCGATGTTCGCCCGAGCCCCGACGAATGGAGATACCGCTCCAAGCTCACCCTCGCGATGCAGCGGCTGTCGAGTGGAGAATGGATCGCGGGCCTTCATCAGTACGACAATCCAGCGCGCATATTCGCCCTCATGGACTGTCCGATAACCCAAACCCGGATTGTCGGAGTGTGGCGGGAGATACTGAAGGAAGCCCGGTTTTTCCCGCCATCCCAGTCGCTTCGCGGGAGCGTGAGGCTATCGGGTGACGGGCCCGTTTTCGTGATGATTGGGGGTTCCCGATGGCCGAACGGGGTGGACTTTTTCGATCACGTGAAGTCGCTCGCTGCGGTCTGGTGGGAGCATGAGGATGGTGGCCGCAGGCTCATCGGGGACAGGCGGCCACCGCGCTCATTGCAGCCGCCGGTCGCATCCTTTGCGCAGATCAACAATCAGGTTGCGGCAAATCTTACAAAGCATGTAGTGGCAACCGTTTCGGCTCACTGTCCTGAGACTTTGGTTGATGCTTATGCCGGAGCGGGAGACACCGCGATCGCCTTCGCCAGGAAAGGTATTCGTGTGACTGCAATCGAGCTCGACGGCGACGCGGCGCGATGGTGCGCGCTCCGGCTTCCGGAGGGCTCCGTTTCTGTCCGGGCCCGCGTCGAGCAGGCCCTCCCGGGTGTCCTGCCGTCCGACGCGGTAGTCCTCAACCCACCGCGCGGCGGGCTGGACCAGGCCGTCACCCGGACGCTGGAATCGACCCTTGAAAAGCCGCGCGTCGTTCTCTACGTCAGCTGCAATCCGGCCACGCTCGCCCGCGACGTCGCCCGGTTGCCAGGTTATCGAATTTCGTCGATTGTGCCCTTCGACATGTTTCCGCAGACGGCACATGTCGAAACTGTCTGCGAGCTCGTCCCGGACTCGGCATGAAATTCATCGTGGATTTGAACGGAGCCCGCCACGAGGTAACCCTGGACGGCCGGGACGCGGTCGTCGATGGCGAGTCGATAAGCGCGCAGATCGAGGAGGTCGACGGCACACCGGTCAGAGTGATGACACTCGGATCGGAAGTTCATCGGGTCGTTGTCCGCAGGGGCTCGAGCAGGGGCTCCTACACGCTCTGGGTGGACGGGCACCGGTTCGAGGCGGAAGCGCTCGATGAGCGAACCAGGGCGATCCGCGATATCACGGCTAAGTCAGCGCAGGCTTCCGGGCCCGCGCCTGTCGTTGCCCCAATGCCTGGCTTGGTGGTTCGGGTTCAGGTAGCCGTTGGGGACCTGGTGCAGGCAGGGCAGGGACTCGTCGTGATGGAGGCGATGAAAATGGAGAATGAGCTCAGGGCCAGCGCCTCGGGGCGCGTGAAAGCCCTCTTCGCCCTGCCCGGCGCGGCCGTGGAGAAAGGCGCTCTTCTCGTCGAGCTGGAAGACCCCGCGCCCTCTCCCGCCGCCAGTTAAAACTCGACGCGCGCGCCAAGCTGCAGGGCGAGCGGATCCACGCGCCGCCTGGGCGCGGCAAAAAGGGACGACGGGTCGGTGGATATGTAGTCGTTGAGCGAGAGGTTCCGCTCGATGATTGCGTCCGATCCGAGCGCATTGAACAAGTCACCGGTGACTATCCAGGAGAAGCCGGAGGCCCTGAACCGCCTCTCCAGCCGTAGATCCACATTCCCGTGCGCCGGATACTTCCTGCTGCCGCGGTCTTCGAGCAGGAACGTCTGACCGAGCACTTCTCCGAAGATATTGTCCGGCAGAAGCGATCGATCCGACGCGAGAATCCGGAACCGCGGCTGCAGCTGGAAGTTCGGGGCGTACCGCTCGCCCGATGAAAAGGTCGCGAGTATCCCCCCAGTCAGCTGATACGGGAGCTTGCCCGTAATCCAGGCCTTGCTCTCCACAGCCGAATATTCGGGAAGCAGTCCGTCCATGTGTGGCCTCTCATTCGGCCGAACCCAGGGTCCTGCGCTGAAGCTCGTGCCGGTCGTTCCGAAACCCGTGAGGCCGGCGACGTTCCCGAAGTGCCGGGTCAGCGATACGGCCCCGAAGCCGCTCCACCCGGTATGCTCCGTTGTCAGCGAGAGTGACAGCTGATCGAACCGGCGCTTCGCGCCATCGATGGTCGTCAGAACGATGTCGCGGTCGTACGTCAATCCGTCGATATCCGCGAACGTGTAGCCAGGCAGGGGGGGCAGCGCTATTGGAAAAAAATCCCGCCGGCGTATCAGCTCGTTCCTGAGCTCCAGATTCGACACCAGGATCTGGGGAAACACCAGCTCTTTTGCATACTGATCGTAGACCGCGGTATTGCCGACTCTTCCGCGCACTCGAACGTCCCGGAACGGGCTGTAGTTGGTTTCCAGGTTTCGATCCAGCAGACCGACGATGTCCCGGTTGATCCTGTTCGTGTAGACAATCTCCAGCTTGTAACGTGGACCGAATCTCTTTTCGACGCTGAGAATCGACTGGTCGACGTACGGCTGCCGGTAATCCACGACTCTGCCGGCTTCGTTGAGGATTGAGACCGCGGGCTCGGGCGTGAAGCCGCCAAAGCGATCGAGGTTCTGATCCCGCTGTGCCGGGGTGAACACTTGCCGAGGAAACGAGAGCGTCGGACCCTGAAAGTAGAAGAGCTCGTTGCTGTAGGCGTCAGCGCCGGCCGCGCGGTCGAAAAGCACCGAATTCATTCCCTGATGGTACCGGCCCCAGTGAGCCTTGACGACGAAGTCGCCGCGGCCAGATACGTCCCACGCTGCGCCGATACGCGGGTCCAGCGCCTGGTGCCGGGCGGCGAGAAAACGATTGGCCGCGGTGTCGACGGGAGTCAACCAACCAGCCCATCGGCCATACCTGAACCCGGGAGTCAATGTCAGGTTCGGCAGGAGAGTGAGATAGTCCTGGATGAAAAGCGCGCCGTCTTCGACATCTGAATCGATGTGGATCTCTCCACCCCACTCACTCGCCACCTCGGCCCACGTCGATGGACGGGTCGGATCCACTTTGTTCGTGAGCTGGTCCACATAGGGAAACCAGGTGAGGCCGCCATTCCGCGTTTTCTCGTTCCGCCAGCTTCCGCGAGTAAATTCCGCCCCCGCGACGATCTGGTTCTCGCCCCGGGAGAAGGAGTGCGTCCTCTTCCACGTCAGCTTGCCACTGAGGCTGCGCGGCGCTACCCGCTCGTTGAACCGTGAATTTTGATAAACGGGGAGCCTCCCAGTGCTGAAGAGCTGGAGAGCGGGGACATAATCGCCCGCCGAACCAAGGCGCGTCGCGGTAGAGTTGAATCCTGCCAGGCGTGCATCCAGCGAGCTGCTCACTCCCGTATGCGTCCATGCAGCCGAGTAATACGCAGTCGGGGATGCGACTTTGCGTGCGGCGGCGACATCGTCGATTCCATTCAGGTCGGCGCGCTCGATCCGGTTGTCGTTGGCTCCACCGAGAATGTCGATTCTGTCCCGCAGACCGGGGGCGATGGTGATCTTTGCGATGCCACGAATGTCCCGGTGCTGCTGATCCGCTCGCCGGAAGTCGTTCTCGGCCGGTGTGGTGAGGTCGGCGAGCTGAACGCCGCGGTCGATGATCTGCCCCGCGGCGAAATAGAAAACGCGGTCCCGGAAGATGGGGCCCCGCACGTCGCCACTCAGCTCCCGTCGCATGATCTGCTGCGCGCCTTCTTCGTTCGAATGAATGTTCGACCCCGAAAGCGCGGGTGACACGTAATTCGCCCGAACCGCACCGACGAACGCGTTCGTCCCCGTCTTCGTCACCGCGTTGATAAGTCCGCCCTGAAAGCTCCCGAATTCAGCGCCAGCTCCCATTCCTCGAACTTCCACTGCCTCGATCCAGTCGACACTGGGATCCAGGAAGTT
>DATAIM010000224.1:0-5761 GCA_036262655.1 Gemmatimonadaceae bacterium
CGAGTTGTACACCTCGATTCCGTCGATGTCGCCTGGGCGCGTGACTTCGTCCAGCTCCGCACCCTGGGCCTGCACACCGTCGATCCACACTGATGGCTTGCATCCCCGCATCTTCACCGCGTTGCCGACTTTCCCCGGCCGCACCGACATCCCGGGGTAAGTGTGTAGCATGTCGCTCGTATAAGCCGGCCGTCGCTTCTCGATTTCGGCACGATCGATGAAGTGGCCTGTGCCGCGCGTTCTCCGGCGGTCCTCGAAGTCCTTCATTCCCTGCGAAGCCTGCGCCTCCACCTCGACTGCCGCCAGCTCGACCGCAACGGGATCCATAACCACTCTGAACGGCCGAGTCGTTCGGATGGTGTCCGGGCGCATCTGAACCACGAGAGCGCGGTAGCCGGGTCGTCGGACTTTGAGATAGACACGACCGCCGGTAATACCGCTGAAGGAAAACGCTCCATCCGCGCCGGTGCGGGTGACGTCTTTCGAGGCGCCATCCGGGCTTTCGCGGACGAGCGCGACCTCTGTACCACCGAGCGGGTTTGCCGATGCATCCGTGATCACGCCCGAAATCGTGTATACAGTTCCCGCCGGTTGCTGACCTGCTGCCCCAGTCCCGGGAGTCGAGACAACTGCGAAGAAGATCAGCGCCGCTTTCCAGTTACCCGGGCGCCGCCTCGATGGATGGAGTCCCATATAATTGTGCTCCCGAAAGACCAGAAAGCAGGCGGAAATCCTTGCTTTACCCAGGGCTTTCGCCGAATGTTGAACAAGCGGCAACAGAATCCGCGCCTTTCACCATCACCCGCCATAGTCGGCTGGAGGCCTTTAATGCGCAAGATCAGTTTGTGGTGTACCGCTCTCGCCCTGATTACAGCCCTGCCCGGAGCGCTACGGGCGCAATCGACAGGAACGATCACCGGTCGGCTCACGGAAGCAGGAACAGGAAGACCCCTCCAGGGGGCCCGCGTCACCGTGGTAGGGAGCACTGTAGCCGTTCCAGTGACGGCAAATGGTACGTACACGATTCGCGGAGTGGCTCCAGGCAGGGTCGAGCTGCGCGCACTCGCGATTGGTCATGACTCACAGAAACAGGCCGTTACTGTGGTGGCTGGTCAATCGGCGACCGCCGATTTCTCGCTGCCCGTCGTTCCGGTTTACCTGTCCGACGTTGTTACGACGGCTACTGGAGAGCAGCGGAGGCTCGAGGTGGGCACCGACATCGCCCGGCTCAACGCGGCCGAGCTCACGGCCACTCAGCCAGTGAAGAACATCTCTGACCTGCTCACCGCGCGCGCCCCGGGAGTACAGGTTACACCGGGAGCAATCACCGGAACCCAGTCCAGAATCCGGATCCGCGGGACGAACAGCCTGTCCCTCAACAACGATCCCATTTACATCATCGACGGCATTCGCATGGAATCGTCCAGCGGATCTTCGAGCATCGGAGTCGGTGGGGCCATCCCCAGTCGTGTAAGCGACATCGACCCGGAACAGATCGAGACGATCGAAGTGGTCAAAGGTCCCTCGGCTGCGACACTGTACGGCACCGACGCCGCGAACGGTGTGATCGTCATCACGACAAAGCGCGGGCGCGCCGGGAAGCCCAAGTGGAACGTCTATGCCGAGCGTGGCACGCTGACGGATAAAAACAACTATCCCACCGCCTTTACGCTTTTCGGGCATACCCCCGGCACGACCGCGGCCCGTCAGTGCACCCTTGCTCAGGTCTCCGCGCAGACGTGCGTCCAGGACAGTCTCAAGTCGTTCAATCTTTTCGAGGATCGCGAGACAACGCCTCTCGACAAAGGCTGGCGCAACCAGTACGGCGCACAGCTCAGCGGAGGATCCGAGGTACTGCGGTATTTCCTGTCCGGGGAGTGGGAGGACGAGACGGGGGTATACCGCGTTCCACTGTTCGATATCGAAAGGCTGAATTCCACGGTCGGCAGCATTCCAGAAGAGCAGCTGCGTCCCAATGCGCTTCAGCGCGTGAACACACGCGCAAATCTGAACGTCACATTGAGCGAGAAGGCGGATATCGCCATCTCCACCGGCTTTGTCGCAAGCACGCAGCGCCTCCCGCAGACGGACAACAACACTACGGGTTTGTTCTCCAGCGCGTACGGAGGACCCGGCTACCGTGACAACGGGAACGGCAGTCTCGGCTTTCCGCTCAACGGTTATCGGGTGTTCACGCCTGGTGACATGTTCCAGGACGTCGTCAAGCAGGAAATCAATCGCTTTATCGGCAGCATGTCACCGCAGTGGCGCCCGTTAAGCTGGCTCTCGGCGCGCGGAAACTTCGGGATCGACTATACAAACAGAGTCGACTCCGAGATCTGCATTCGGGGAAACTGCTCGGATTTCGGTACAAGCCGCGAAGGATTCCGGATCAACAATCGAACGAATTTCTTCCAGTACACTGTCGACGCGAACGGTACGGCGACCTTCAACCCGACGCCGACCCTCAACTCCAAGACGACTGTAGGCCTCCAGTACTTCCGGAATATCTTTTCGCGCAACGGTGCCAGTGGAACCAATCTTCCACGCGGTGCGGTGACGGTCACCGCCGGTGCAGTGCGCAACGCATCCGAAGCGACTACTATCGCCATCACCGCCGGCGCGTTCATCGAGCAGACGCTGGGGCTTCGCGACAGGCTGTTCCTCACCGGAGGTCTTCGCGCGGACAACAACAGCGCATTCGGCCGCGATTTCGAGGCCGTCTATTATCCCAAGGCTAGTCTTTCGTGGATTCTCTCCGACGAGGCCTTTTTCCCGAAGCCAAGGTTTGTCGACGAGCTCCGCATCCGCGCGGCGTATGGCGCATCGGGGGTCTCGCCGGGCGCAAACGACGCATTGCTGTTCTTCTCTCCTCGAACTGCGAACATCAACGATCAAGGCATCCCGGGCGTGACCTTCAATGCGGTGGGAAATCCGGCGCTGAAGCCTGAGCGCGCAGTGGAGTTCGAGAGCGGCTTCGATCTCACGGTCCTCGACAAACGCGTTTCGCTCGAGTTCACCGGGTACAGGAAGCGTACGAAGGACGCGCTGATTCAGCGAATCCTTCCCGGTTCGATCGGCATTACGGGATCGCGCTTCGAGAATATCGGATCGGTGCAGAATTACGGTTTCGAGACGTCTCTCCAGGCCCAGGTCATCAAGCGGCGTAACTTCGGTTTCGACTTCGGCGTGAACCACGCCATCAACGACAACAAGATCCTCGCCCTCGACAACAACGCTTCCGGACAGCCCATACCGATTATCGTCGGAACGCAGATTCAGCACAGGGTCGGTTATCCACTGTACGGATACTGGCACACGGCCCTCACCGGGTTCACCGACAAGAACAACGATGGCTTCATCACACAGGATGAGCTGACGGTAACCGACACCGCGGTGTACCAGGGGCGTTCGCTCCCGCACGTCGAGATGTCGTTCAACCCGGGAATCGATCTGGGAAACAATCTCATCCGCATTACAGCGGGCCTCGACTTCAAAGGCGGATACAAGCTGCTCAATGCCACTGAGCGGATCCGCTGCCAGAGCCGCAACAACTGTCGTGGACTCTCCGACCCGTCCGCGTCGCTCTTCGAGCAGGCTCGAGTGGTCGGGGTTCGTGATCACCCGACGAGGACTCAAGGCGGGTTCATCGAGAAGGCAGATTACACGAAGCTGAGAGAGCTCGCAGTGACGCTCACTCCGCCATCGAGCTGGGGCCTGGCGCGCGCCTTCCGTGCCGATCGCGTGAGCCTGACTTTTGCCGGACGGAATCTGCACACGTGGACGGACTATACGGGGATCGACCCGGAGTCGGCCTACTTCGAGGGCGGTGCCTCCAACGACATTCAGACAGACTTCCAGACCGCGCCTCCGGCCCGGTATTACACCCTCCGTCTAAACGTGGGGTTCTGAGGCCAATATGAAATTCGAAATGCACGCCGCCACTGCGGCACGGCGCTCCGGGAACTCACGTTTCACGGCGCGGCTTATACTCGCATTAACGCTCTCGGCATCAGCAGGTATCATGGGGTGCGAAGATGCGCTCGACGTAACCGACCCTGACGTCATTCAGGAGGAGAAGATCGACTCGCCGGAGGCGGCCGAGGGCCTTCGGCTTGGGGCCATTGGAAGATTGAACGGGATGACCAGTGGAGGTGAGTCGGTCTTTCATTTTCCCGGATTGCTCGCCGACGAATGGAGGTCGGGCGACACTTTCGTACAGCGCGATGCGACTGACCAGCGTTTCGTCAACGAGGACGTCACCGTCATCAGCGGAATGTGGTATGACATCAATCGGACGCGCACGGCCTCGAACCAGGCGATAGATGCGTTGCGCAAGTTCCCGCCCGTTGCCGCTTCCGCTCTGCCTCTCAACCAGTCGAACATCGGTCTGATGTTCTGGATCAGGGGGTTCGCCGAGACTGCAATCGCGGAGAATTACTGCAATGGGACGCCGATCAGCTCCTTCAACCTCGAGGGGTCGGTGATAACGTACGGTGATCCTGAATCGAACGCGCAGGTTTACGCTCGTGCGCTCGCAAGCTTTGACTCAGCGACCGCAAACGCTGCCACAAATCCGCGCGGTGATACTGTCAGGGTACTTGCGCGGATAGGCCGTGCACGCGTGCTGATGAACCAGGGCAAGTTCACCGAAGCAGCTGCCGAGATCACAGCCACACCGGCGATCCCGACGACGTTCCGTTACGTCACGTTCCACCAGGAAGCGGTTTCCGGGACAGCGGTGAACCAGATCTGGGCGCTGAACAATTCCGGTCGTCGGTATGTCGTTGGTGACAAGGACGGAGGCGTGGGGCTTAACTTTGCGTCGTCCGGTGATCCGCGTATCCCCGTGTGCCGCGGCAACGACACTCAGTGCCGGTCGTTCGGCGTGACGAACTCCACGTCCTTCGACAACAATTTTGGCGCATCTCCCAGAATCGGCGGCCCGTTTTACGTTCAGCTGATATGGCCGACGAGAGATGACGAAGTCTCCATCGTCAACGGCATCGAGGCGAGGCTCATCGAAGCGGAGGCGCAGTTGAGGGGCGGCGACCCGGCGTGGCTTGCCACGTTGAACACTCTCCGCGCTGCGTTTCAGACTTTGAAGGAGCCGACGAATACGACAACGGCGACGGCAATTCTGACTCAGCTTTCGGATCCCGGAACGAAAGAGGCGAGGGAAGATCTTCTTTTCAGGGAGCGCGCTTTCTGGCTCTTTGCGCGCGGCCATCGTCTGGCGGATATGCGCCGGCTGGTACGACCGGTCGCGCAGGGAGGATACGGCCGTCCCGTGAATACCGTTTATCCGAATGGGCCGTACTTCAAGGGGGGCACCTACGGAAGCGATGTAAACGTCGTGATCCCCCAGTCGGAGCGAAACAATCCGAAATTCTCGGGATGCACTGATCGCCTGCCGTGAGCAACCAGCGGTAAGAAAAAGGGGAGCCCGGTGGCTCCCCTTTTTTTGGCGTCGCGCCCGCTTCCATTTCATTGGGCCCGCTTACAAGTTGATAACAACTCACTTGCCGGCGCCCAACGCCAATCAGGTTGAGGGTGCAGGCAGGATGCCCGCGGGAGTTCTCGCCGCGCGCAACCGCTTTCATCAGGAGGTATAGCATGCAAGTAGGTCGTCGATGGATTCGACTGGCCGCCGTTCTGCCGCTGCTCGGGATTGCCGCGGCGGCATCACAGGCGCAGCAGTCGATCACCGTCAGCGGACAGGTAACGTCCGTCCCCGGAGGAACCCCCGTCGCGCACGCCC
>DATAIM010000225.1:0-6472 GCA_036262655.1 Gemmatimonadaceae bacterium
GAGATATTGCTGAGTCACGCCCGCGCGAAGCTGTTCCGCAGAGCCGATGATGTCTGCCTCCACCGCGTCCCGGTTCGCGCGCTGGAGCTTTGGCGTGATGAACGTTGCGCGGTTGAGCCGGTATCCGATACCAATCTGGTAAGACGACTGGTTGACATCCGAGCTGGCGCCGAGACTGGTGCCGCCGAATATCTGCCGCCCACCCTGCTGCCGCTGAGCGTTGAAGCTCGCATCAGCGCTCGGAAGGAGCTGCCCCGTGGCGGACCGCACGGCTGCATCGGCACCGCGCCGATTGTTGATGGTTGCGAGATGGATCGGGTTGTTCCGCCGCGCCAGACTGACAGCTTCCTCGAGAGAAAGAGAAGCGCCCGCGCGCGGGGTCGCTGGGGTCACGGACTGTGCTGACACTGCAGCTGGAACGAGCGCTGCGATTATGACGAACAAACGCATTTGCATTGTTGGGTACGGGTAGGGTCAAGTCAACATACGGACGCGGAGTGCGAGGGTTTCACCGGCGAAGTCACCCCGCGAGCGCGGGCGCGAGAAAGATGCGGTCGCTGATTCTCGAGCGAATGCGCTCGTAGAGAACGCGTCCTTTCTCCGCGGACGCAAGCGAAGGCATTCCAATGGATCCGGCGCTGTTGCTCGGAACCTTCAACGTGCCGCGACGGTAACGCCTCAGCGCCTCGCGAGACATCATATAGTCCCGGGCAAGCTCGTGGTGGACCATTTCAGGAGCGAGGTAGAGCATGATAGACGTATCGACTTCGTCACCATGCATCGCTTCAGTCTGGCCCTCGAGGAGCTCGGATAGATTCACTGCAAAGATGTCCACGACCCTCACACGCGCGCTGGCGGTGATGACAGTAGCGAGCGCTTCCTGGTGCGGATCGTGCCCGTGCGCCGTGAGAAGAATGAACTCCTTGAAACCGGTTGCTTCCCATGAGTCGAGCAGATCGTTGAGAGTTCGATGAAGCGTTTTCTTCCTGACGGATGCGTTGCCGATAAACCCTCGCTCCGTATCGACATTCACGCCAAACTCGACGGTCGGCGCGCGCAGCACTCCGTATTCGGCGGAAAGGTCGTCGGCCAGGCGCTCGACGATGATGGTCGCGGTGCCGAGCGGAAGGTGCGGCCCGTGCTGCTCGCAGGTGCCGACGGGAATGATCAGGCGCGGATCATCCGCCATCGCGGCCTCGATCTGCATCGGGATGAGCTCCTTGATCCGGAGCGGAGCGTTCTGCGGAAGGGGAACGATCGGGGCGTGAGGCGCCAGCCGCGGAGCGGGGTCTTCTCTCCCGGAGGGGAGCGGTGACATTCGGTTCATGGGCGGGGTAGAGCCATCAGGATCGTAAGGAGTCGGTGGACGATACGCCTGGTGCTTGCCACCGCCGGGGCTGCCGTTCTCCTGCTCGCGTGGTGGCTGCGAAATCCGCTCATACCTTACGGCGGTGAAACCACGCGCGCCAGCGGAATCTCTGCTGATTCAGCACCGACGGGCGCTGCCGCGTCCCCGCGCGCAGTCGCAATCAGAGCGCTTGCGGCGGCCATCCGGTCGGAAGAAGCACGGCTGCACCAGATTGCAACGGCCGCGATTTCTGCACCGCGCAGCCCCGAGCCCGCTTTCGCTTACCTCAAGACGCTCACCGGCTCACCAGAAAGCGGAGTTCTCGTAGAGGAGGGTGCCGTTCCGCTGGCGTGGGCCGGTCAGGTTCGCCCAATGGCCGCAGGTCCTCGCGCGGGGACCTTCGTGATGTTTTCGCCATTTTACACGACTCTCGAAGTTGTGCTGCTGCGAGGAGGGCGGCGAGTGGTGGCAACGGCGGTCCTCCACGCGGAGCCGCCCGCCAACCGCGTCGCTTCAGCTCTGGATGGTTCGATCAAGGAGCATGTACTCGTTGAGGCTTTTCACTTCGCCGCGCCAGCTGACTCGGGCGGCGGGGAGCTTGTCCTCGATGGTCGTGGCACCCCTCTGGTCCGAGTGGATGCGGTTCCGCGTGACTACGAAGCACTCCGGTTCGCTGCGGCCGCATCGGCGCGAGGTCGCGGACTCCTTCTCCTCGCACTGATGCTCCTCGGCCTGATCACACTTGCATGGCGCGACCGTCGGTCCCTCGGATCAAGGCTTTTTGCGATTGCTGTAGGGCTCGTCTCGATCGCGCTCATCCCGTGGAACAACTTCTCGAACTACGCGAGAGTTTTCGATCCGGCGTATTTCTACTCGCAGGCCGGTGGCCCCCTGACAGCGAGCGCGGGCGGCTTCGCGATGTTCGGGGTGCTCCTCGTCCTCGGCGTCATCGCCCTCATCCGAGCGCAACGCACCAGTCTCAACCGCCATGTCGCACTGATGGGTGCGCTCGTTCTGGCAGCGGCTGGTCTGGTGATCGCGCAAATCTCCGCAGGAGCGATAGTCCTTCCGCCGGCCGGGGCGTCACTTCCACTGTGGCTCGCATGGGAAATTCCTCTTTTCCTGGTCGTGTTCGCCTGCTGGCTCGCGGCGCTCTGGCTTGGCAGAAGAGGATTTGGGCGCCGCCCGATGGTCAAGCTTCGTTCTGCGGCATTCATTGGCCTCATAGCGGCAGCCGTTGCCACTTTCGTAGTCTGGACCAGAACAACCGAACAGCGTCTCCAACTCGCTATGCGCGACGTTGCCGGGCTCCAGCGGATGGACTCCGACGTCCCAACGCTGCTGACTCGGTTCAGCACGCGTCTCGCATCGTACGAAACTGCGGGAACGCGAGCAGACCTTCTCAAGCGATATGCGCTGTCCGATCTTCCGGCAGCGCAGGTCCATGTCTCTCTTGGTCTCTGGAGCCGCGATGGGATGCAAACGGCGCGACTGGATCTTGCCCAGCTTCCTTACGACTCCGCCGCTTTGAGCGCGCTGGTACGCGAGTCGATCGCGGGGCGAAGGGCTATAATGCGCCAGACCTTTGGCCCTGTGGGCCGGCAGCTGTTACTCGCGGTCCCACACGCTGATGGACTCGTTACGTCGGTCGTTGCATCCCCCCGAACCCGCCTTGTCGCGCAGGACCCCTACGCCCCGCTGCTCGGTCTGGGACAGTCCCATCAGGTTGATCCCCCCTACGCGCTGACTCTTGCGGACGTACTCCCAGGCGGCCGATCGCAGCCGGGAACGATGACATGGCGGCGGATTGGGGATGAATGGCACGGAGACGAGATCATCACGACTTCGAATGGCCTCGCGCGAGCGCACGTAGAGGTGGACCTCCGCGCATGGCCGACACGGCTCGTGCGCGCGGCGCTGCTCGTGCTGCTCGACATTGCCGTGGCGACGCTGCTATGGGCTCTAAGTGCAATCGCGGAAGGGGGCTTCGCGCGGTGGCTTCGTGGTCGTGCAACCACCTGGGTCCGCAGCTACCGCGGGCGTCTCACGCTCGCTCTCTTCACATTTTTCGTGTTTCCGGCGATCGCATTCGCGGCGTGGTCTTACCAGCGATTGCGCGGCGACGACCGAGACGTGCGTCAGCTGCTGGTCCGCGAGACGCTGCATGCTGCCGCGGGTGAAAACCCCATCGCCCCCCAGCTGTATCATAGCCGCGGGGAGACGCCGCTGTTCCTCTATTCGAATTCTTTCCTCGTCAGCAGCACCGATTCCCTGTATGAGATGATCGCGCCGGCGGGAAGACTGCTGCCCCGTCCGGTGCAGCTCAGTATCGCTGACGGTGGCGAGCTCACATCGAGCTGGCAGCAGACGATCGCCGGGTCACGAATTTTCTGGGGGTTCAGAGCCGCCTCGAGTCCCGTTCATGCGATTTATGTCCTTGCCGCGCCCGCGCGGAGTGACGAGGTAGTGCTCGACCGTCGCCGTCGCGATCTCACGCTTCTGGTTCTCTTTGCAACTGCGATGGGGGCGATCGCCGCATTCTGGCTCAGCGGAATCGCTGCACGCATCCTCGCACGTGACCTCGAGCTGAGCAGGATCGAGGTTGCCCGTGCCGAGCGAGTGCTTGCGTGGGGCGAGATGGCCCGACAGGTCGCGCATGAGATAAAGAACCCGCTGACGCCAATCCGTCTCGGAGTTCAGCACCTTCGACGTGCCCGCACCGACCCGAGAATCGATTTCGACAGGGTGCTCGACGAAAACGTTACACGCATTCTCGGCGAGATCGACAGGCTCGACGAGATCGCGCGCGCATTCAGCCGCTACGGAAGCGCTCCTGCCGACCTTCCACCAGCGGAGCCGGTTGACGCTGCTGCCATATTACGCGACGTGGTCGGACTGGAACGAATGGGCATTGGCGGAGTGTCCTGGGTGCTCCGCGGAGCCGAAGCGCCGGCGCCTGCCTTTGCGCGCGGGGACGAGCTTCGCGATGTGCTGCTCAACGTGTTCGAGAATGCGCGCCTCGCGCGTGCGCGGGAAGTCGCAATCGAGCTCACGAGAACCGAAAAGACGCTCGTGATAACAATCGTTGATAATGGTGGCGGAATACCCGAGACGGCATTGCCACGAGTATTCGAGCCTCACTTCTCGACACGCACCACCGGCAGCGGGCTCGGCCTCGCGATCAGCCGCCGGCTCCTCGAGTCATGGGGAGGCACGATTGACCTCGAGAGTCAGGAAGGGAGGGGCGCCCGCGTTGTGATCACGCTCCAGGCCGCACCCGCTTGAGCAATCCGAAGCGCAGCCCCGCTGAATCATTCAAGACGGTATCCCTTCCGCCGCACATTGCCGGATGGCATCTGCCACCCGGGTGGTCCTGGGGTGCCCAGGGGCTCGTGGGGGACGAGCGGCATTACCAGCAGCTGACAGACGGTCTCGGGCGCTCGCTGTCGCTGGTAACGGCGCCTGATCCGGCGCACCACGCCTGGCTCTTCTCCGAAGCGCGCCAGCTCGCTCACCGCAACCATCCCGCGATCCCCACCACTTATCACTATTGGGTGGCCGAACGTGATGCGCGACGGGGGCCGGGTTATCTTCGCCGGTGGATCACGGGCGAAACGGTTCGAGCTCATCTGCAGCGTCTGACCACCGCCGAGATTCCTTATGTGCTGCAGGTCGTGCGCGGCGCCGGCTCGACTCTGTCATACCTGCACGACAACGGAGCAACTCACGGGGCCGTAACCGTCGACACCGTGTGGATGGGACCCACGGGACGGCTGTGGATGCTCGAGTGGCAGTGGGCTGTTCCGCGTGATGACATTCCTCGCGGGATGCGGCCACTGCGACCAGGTGGAATGGCAGAAGGGCTGCGCCGTTCAACGGCAGTGCCGCCGGAGTGGGTCGGGGGCTTATGGAACCCCACACCGGCGACGGACCAGTGGCAGCTCGCGGCAGTCTGTTTCACCGCGCTTACCGGGGAGGATCCGCCTCCGGTGGATGTCCCGCCGGTAAGCCTGCTCAGACCTGAATGTCCGGCCGGGCTGGCCGAGGCGCTGGATCGCGCGCTATCCCCTGATCCCGGTGAGCGGTTTCCTTCAGTAGCCGCGTTTCTCCGAGTGGCGGACCGCGGCTACTCCGTGCGCGGACTCCTTGTGCCGGTGCGTGATCCCGAATCGCATGCAGAGGAGTCGGAGGAGGAGCGCATCAGGGCAGCTCTCGGCGACGACTATGAGGTTCTTTCACCGCTGGGCTCGGGAAGCTTCGGGAAAGTATGGCGCGCGCGCGATCTGTCGCTCGAAAGGGAAGTTGCGCTCAAGGTGCTCCATCCTCATGTCGCCGCCGATGCGAGAGCGGTTGCTGCTTTCTGGACAGAAGCGAAGCTCGCTGCGCAGCTGGCTCACCCGGCAATCGTTCCGATCTTCGACTGGGACTCGAGAGATGATCTTGCCTGGTATTCGATGGAGCTCGCGGAAGAGGGCTCGGTTGCGAACCTCGTCGAGCGCAATGGTCCGCGGGAGGTGAACGAGATCGCGCCCCAGGTCGAGCTCATTATCGATGGACTTTCCGCGGCTCATGCGATTGGAATCGTTCATCGCGACCTGAAGCCCGAAAATATTCTCATCGATCGTTATGGCCGCTGGCGGATGAGCGATTTCGGAACTGCGAACGCAACCGGAGAGGATGCGACGGGCACGACCGGCACGCCGGCATTCGCTGCTCCGGAGCAGCTGCTCGGAGAACCTCACGGCGCTGCTGTGGATCGGTTTGCGTTGGCGGCGATCGTCGCGTATGCGCTCAGCGGTCATCCTCCGTTCGGTGACGGCGATCACGGGACAATCGTTGCGCGGCAGCTTGCAGGAACCGTGGACCTGACGCGATTTCCGCCGCCGATTGCAGAGTGGCTCCGATGCGCTTTGAAGTCGAACCCGGAGGAGCGCTTTCCTGATGAAGCGGCGATGAAGGAGGCGTGGCGCAAGGCGGTCCGCGCGACTCGGCGCCGGGAGCGATCTGCATGGTGGCGGCGGCAGCGTGCATGACTAGTGGGCCACGCGCGACAAAGGCGACTAGGTGCGGCCGCGTGGGGCTACGTGCGACTGCGCGCCACGGGGCTCCACTGGGCGCCGTCGG
>DATAIM010000226.1:0-1863 GCA_036262655.1 Gemmatimonadaceae bacterium
GTCACCCTCTCGCCGAAGCAGGCTGCTGCTCAGGGAAGCAGGTTGGTCAACGGGTCGGCCTGCACCACGAGCGGACAGTGCCAGAGCGGCTGCTGCGCTGGGAACTCGGCTGGCGGTTGCGCCAACAACACCTGCGTCGCATCAACCTCCGGCTGCACCTGCACACTGTAGGACTACTGCTCGAAACCGAAGAAGAGACGCCTTGCGGCGTCTCTTTTTTTTCCTAGGAGATACCAGCTCAATCGAGAATTGCCCCCTTCCAGACATTCAAGCCGAGAGACGTCGGGCGAGTCGGAGGGCTCGAGTCACCAACCTGGGGGCGAAGCGCGGGCCGTCCGATGCCACGGTTTCAACGATCAGCCGCGTCACACACGTCGCCCGGTCTACAAGGCGCTCTCGCGACCTCAGCCAGAACCCAAGTGCCTCCAGGCTCCCATCGTCCCGGCGCGGTCCGACCGGGCGAGCGGGACTGGGGCCCATCCCAATCCGTTCGCGCGCCTTGGAGACGAGCGCAGCCGTTGGGGCGTCGGGAGCCCTGGTCCCGTCAAACGCTGCGAGGTCCAGATGGAAAATGTCATGGGCCAGGTGAAGACCCAGCCATAACAGTCTTTCGCAATGGAGCTCGCTGGCGATATCCAGGATGCGCTCCGCTTGAGAAGGGGTCAGCGTTGCCGCGATGTTGGCGAGATCGCTGATCCACATCGCATTACTCCACTCGTGTTTGGCTCCGTGAGCACAGAGAAAGAGAACCTCGTGCTCGACGGCGAGCGCCCTGATCGATTGTCCGGCGCAGATGATCGTTGCGGAGTTCTCCCAGATCCCAAGGTGCTCGAGATCAACACCGAGATACTTCGACAGGAGTCTGGAATGAAGATCGATTTTGATCGAGCCGTTGTCGAACTCGAGAGCATGGCCGCCGCGTACGAGCGAGCTTTCGCGTCTGGCCGGGTATGAGGACTGAAACCCCTCGGACAGCAGGAAATCGCGCGCGCGTCCGGCGTGTTTTTCGGCAACCAGGAAGTCGACGTCACCAAAGCGCCGAAGCGATGGGTCACCGTAGGCACGAACACCGACTGCCGGTCCTTTCAGCACGATTGTCGGCACCACGGCATCGAGGCGCCGGTACACCGCTACGCCCTTGAGCGTCATCGCGATCGCCGCCGTTCGACGAGCCCGCTCCAACGCGTGGAACTGCAACCCGAATTCTGCCGGCATTGATCCGGCAAACTTCGTGCGTAGGTTACTGAGAACGAGCGCGTCGACGTCCCATCCAACGCTGCGACGAAGGAGCGCTTCCCAATCGATGCCTTTGTCGAGGAGCTGATGCACACGCAGCCTGCCCGCCTCCGACAGATGCACGCGACAAAGCCACGTTACAAGCTCCGCATTTGCGTCAGCGATCACGATTGCTGATTCCTGAAGGGCGTCCGCATATACCAGCTTTCACTCCGAAATGACGCTGATCCCCGACAGTTCCGCCAGCATTACGACATGGATCGCAGCCACGGTTGTGGGCGGGACAATTATCTGGACTGGTGTCATAAAAGCGCTGGCTCCTCATACGTTTCGGCGCCACCTCGCGACACTGGGATGGATCCCCGCCAACCGGCTTGCGGTCGCAGTAACTCTTGCGGCCGCGTTTGAAAGTTCGTGGGGAACAGCGCTTCTTCTTCGCACCTATCCGCGCGTAGTGCTGCCCGCGTCCATTATTATGCTGGCGCTGCTATCCGCAATCAGCTGGTGGGGTGTACAGAGTGGAAAGGCGACAGACTGCGGCTGCTATGGTGGATTTATTCAGCCCTCGATCAGACAAAGCCTTGGTTTGAACGCAATGTTCGCGACGCTGCTTTTCGCCTCATGGGT
>DATAIM010000227.1:0-12467 GCA_036262655.1 Gemmatimonadaceae bacterium
AGCAGCATCTTATGGGCGCTGCGTTGTGCATTGAATTTCATGACGCGGAAAGTACCGCCCGCGGGTCACTCTGCCAGCGGTCCCGCTCCGGCTTATCTTTGACGCGTCAATCAACCTTCATCCTGAACGCATGACCCGCATCTTCGAAGAAGAGGCCTCGACCGGCTTCGGCACCCGCGCAATCCACGCCGGGCAGCGTCCCGACCTGCTCTCGGGCGCGATCATGACGCCGATTTATACAACGTCGACGTATGTCCAGCAGGGCCTGGGCGAAAACAAGGGGTATGAGTACGCCCGGGGGAAAAACCCAACGCGGGAAGCGCTCGAGCGAAATGTTGCGGCCCTCGAGGGTGCGCTGCACGGCTTTGCGTTTTCGAGTGGTATGGGATGTCTCGATTCACTGATGAAGCTTTTCCGGGCGGGCGACCACATCGTTTGCGGCGAGAACGTCTATGGCGGCACGTTTCGTCTTTTCGACCGCATACTCCAGCATTTCGGTCTCGAGTTCACGTTTGTGGACACCCGCGATCCGCAGCGTCTCGCCGATGCGGTGAAAACGAACACGAGAGCGATCCTCATCGAGACTCCGACGAATCCGCTCATTCGCCTCACCGACCTCACTGCGGCCGGTGAGATCGCGAGACGATCGGGTGCGACGTTCATCGTAGATAACACTTTCGCCACTCCCTTTTTTCAGCGGCCGCTCGACTACGGCGCAGACATCGTTTATCACTCAACTACCAAGTACCTGAACGGCCACAGCGACATGATCGGCGGAATCGCCGTCACTCGTAACGACGACATCGCCGACCGGCTGCAGTTCATTCAGAACGCTGCGGGGGCGGTTCCCGGACCTTTCGACTCATGGCTCGCGCTGCGCGGGACAAAGACCCTTCATCTGCGAATGCCCCGTCACGATGCAAATGGCCGCCGCATCGCCGCGTGGCTGGCTGAGAGACTTGGTCACGAGAGGGTCATCTACCCGGGACTCGAGTCGCATCCTCAGCATGAGCTCGCGAAACGGCAGATGAAGGGTTTTGGCGGAATGATTTCCGTGGAGATGGGAACAAAGAAGCAGGCCAACGAAGTGCTGCGAAAATTTCGCGTCTTTTCCCTCGCCGAATCCCTCGGCGGCGTCGAAAGCCTGATCAGTCACCCTGCGTCGATGACGCATGCCTCGGTTCCCGCGGAAAGGCGGGCCGAGCTTGGTATTACCGAAGGCCTGATCCGGCTGTCGTGCGGCGTCGAAGATGTGGAAGACCTGCTGGCGGACGTAGAGCAGGCGTTCGGCTGAGCGGTCTCCTCGGCATTCGCGTCTCTGAAACGCGCCAGTGAAGGTTCTTCTCGTCGGGAATGGGGCACGGGAGCATGCGATCGCGTGGAAGCTTCTGCGTGACGATCCCTCCATCGAGCTCATTTGCGCGTCGGGCAATGCCGGAATAGCCGAGCTCGGCGAGTGCATACCCGTAAAGCCTGACGACGTCGCGGGGCTGCTTGGATTTGCGGAGCGGGCAGACGTCGAGCTGACAGTCGTTGGCCCGGAGGGACCTCTCGCAGCTGGAATCGTTGACGAGTTCCGGGATCGCGGCCGCGCGATCTTCGGGCCCACTCGGTCAGCAGCGAGAATCGAAACGTCGAAGCGATTCGCGAAGAAGCTGATGCTCGATGCCGGTATTCCGACCGCGAGAGCCTCGCATCACACGGATGCCCACGATGCGCTCGCGGCTGTCAAGCAGCTTGGCATGCCCGCGGTCATCAAGGCCTCGGGTCTC
The DNA here is from genome assembly GCA_036262655.1 of Gemmatimonadaceae bacterium. Lineage (GTDB taxonomy): Bacteria > Gemmatimonadota > Gemmatimonadetes > Gemmatimonadales > Gemmatimonadaceae > UBA4720. The sequence continues at coordinate 1,773 of DATAIM010000227.1, forward strand.
GCGGCCGGCAAGGGCGTCGTGATTGCCCGCAGCCTGGAGGAGGCAGAACGTGCGGTCTACATGATGCTGGAGGACCGCGCGTTCGGAGCGGCGGGCGAGGAGATTCTCGTCGAGGAGTTCATGGAGGGGGAGGAGCTGTCGCTCTTCGTCCTGACGGATGGAACAGGAATCCTGCCGATGATTGCGGCCCAGGATCACAAGCGACTTCTCGATGGCGACATAGGACCGAATACCGGAGGAATGGGGGCGTACGCTCCCGTTTCCATTGCGACACCGGATCTCGTCGCAAACGTCGTTGATCGGATCATCGAGCCGACGCTCCGAGCGATGCGGGGCGCTGGCAGTCCGTTCACGGGGCTTCTTTACGCCGGGCTGATGCTCACCTCGTCGGGGGCAAGTGTCGTCGAGTTTAATTGCCGCTTCGGCGATCCGGAGACAGAGAGTATTCTCCCGCTTATGAAAAGCTCACTTCTGGATCCCATTCAGGCTATCGCAAATGGTGGTTCACTCGAGGGCATTGCGCCCCCGACCTGGCTCGACGCGGTAGCGGTCACAACAGTTCTCGCAGCCGCGGGCTACCCCGACGTTGTGCGCAGGGACGATCCGATTCGATTGCCGGCTCCTCCGCGCGGCCTCAACGTGTTTCACGCCGCAACCGCCCGCGACAGGGAGACAGGTGAGCTCGTGACCAGCGGTGGACGTGTGCTGGCGATAACCGGAACGGGAGCGACGATAGCGGAAGCGGCAGCTTCCTCGCAGGAATTCGCGGAGCGGGTGAGCTTCCCAGGGAAGCAGTTTCGCCGCGATATCGGCTGGCGCGAGCTCGAGCGGAATGCCGGAGCTTCCTGAAACGGAAACAATCGCGCGGGACCTGAACCGCGCAATCTCGGGCCGGACAATCGTCGCGGTCAAAGTCACGAAGCCCGACGTATTGAGAGAAGCGGGCAAGGCGTTGTTCATGAGGCGGCTTCGCGGAGCGACACTCACGAGGAGCTGGCGGCGCGCAAAGCTCGTGGTCACCGACCTTTCCAGCGGCGACCGGCTTGTCGTTCAACCGCGTTTTACCGGTGCGCTGATTGTCGATGACGGAACGCTCGACCCCGGCCAGCTTCGCTACTCGGCTATCGCAATTGCGCTCGATGACGGCCGATCTCTTCACTACTGCGATGTTCGCCGGCTTGGAACCGTCACGCTCATGACCCAACCAAGGTTCGCCGCATATTGCGGCGGGCTTGGGCAGGAACCTCTTGACCCAACGTTCACCGCGGCGCAATTATCGGGCGTTCTTCGGGGGTCATCCCAGCCGGTAAAGAAGGTCTTGATGGATCAGCGCAGGATTGCGGGAATCGGAAACATCTACGCCAACGAGGCGCTATGGCGCGCTGGAGTGGATCCCTCGCGCGCGTCGAGGAGCGTCACGGCAGAAGAAGCGGAGCGACTGCGCGACGACATCGTTGCCGTCCTCCAGGAATCGATCGCGGCCCGGGGTACGAGCTTTCGGGATTACCGCGACGCTCGCGGTGAGCGTGGCGCATTCGCGGAAAAACTTCAGGTGTACGGACGCGAGGGCCAGCCGTGTCAGCGTTGCGGGGCCCGGCTGATCGGCACACATGCGATCGACGGCAGGGCTACGGTTTTTTGCGCGCGGTGCCAATGCTAGAGGCCGAGGAACCGCCAGCCGCCGCGACTGCAAAGAGGCGGATGAAACGCCGGGCGAGCGGCTTACAGCCCACGAGTGAGGAGCAGATTGCAGTAATGAAGGGACTCGTGCGCGCGGGAGCCGCTGACCGCCCCGGCGTGTACCGCATGCTGTCGTCCACCGGAGAAGTGGTGTACGTCGGCAAGTCGAAGCGCATTCGTTCGCGGCTGCTGAGTTACTTCAGATGCGCTTATCCGGCTGACAAGGGGGCGCGCATCCTGCGCGAAGCCGACACGATCGACTGGGAGTACACGCCAAGCGAGTTTGCGGCGTTGCTGCGTGAGCTCAGACTGATCAAGACTTACCGGCCGCGGCTCAATGTCGCGATGAAGCGGGACGCGATGCACTACTCGTTCATCAAGCTGACGAAAGGCGCCGCTCCGAAACTGGTCGTTGTGCGCGGCGCCTCCGCCGATGATGCCTCCGTTTACTATGGCCCGTTTGTCGGCGCCCAGCGGATCGGCGAAGCTCTGCGAGAGCTCAGTGACGTCCTGATGCTCCGAGATTGCAGCGCTGAGACGAAGATGCATTTCAGCGATCAGCAGGAGCTGTTTCAGCTTTCCCCGCGAACTCCGGGATGCATCCGTCATGAGATCTCGAAATGCCTGGGGCCCTGTGTCGGCGGTTGCTCCGTTTCGGAGTACTCGGAGCGAGTGGCGATGGCACGCGCATTTCTGGATGGGTCGAGCGACGGTCCGATCGAGACGCTCCGCGCGAAGATGCAGAACGCGAGTGATGCACTCGAATTCGAGCGAGCGGCTTCCTTCAGGGACAAGCTCGGCCGGCTCGAAGCACTGCGAGAGCAATTCGGACGATTGCGATTCGCCGTAGAAAAGCTCTCGTTCGTTTATTCGGTGAAAGGCCACGAAGGCGAAGACCGCGTGTATGTCGTGAAACGCGGGGTTGTCAGAGCCGAGCTCGACAAGCCTCGCTCTTCATGGCAGCGGGCGAAGCTGAAGCGGCTCGTGAACGATATCTTCGGCTCTCGCGAGGCTGGGAAACCGTCGACAAGCGTTCCTACGCACGAGATCGACGAGCTGCTTCTCCTTTCGTCCTGGTTCAGGCGCTTTCCCGCGGAGATGGGCCGGACGCGCCAGGTCTGCTGAGGCCGCGCCCTGCCGAAACGACCTCAGCCCTTTTCGCCGACGTGTATCGCGGCGATTCCAAAACTCAGCCGCTGCCAGTACACGTTGCGAAATCCCGCATGTTCCATTCGCTCAACGAGCGCCTCTTCGACTGGAAAGTTGGCGACAGAACGCGGCAGGTAGCTGTACGCCGTGCGATGACCGCTGATGAAGCCACCGATTACCGGCAGAACCCGATTGAAGTAGAGCTGATAGGCCGCATTGATGGGTCGTGACCGTGGCCTCGAGAACTCCAGAATTACAAACCTCCCGCCTGGCTCGAGGACCCGGTGAACTTCGCGAAGCCCGGCATCCAGGTCGGCCACATTCCGGATTCCAAATGCGACTATGACCCCGCACATCGATCCGGACTCGAGCGGAAGCGCCAGCGCGTCTGCAACGACGGGAGCGATGCGGCCGTTCTTCAACTTTGCTCTGCCTGCTCTTAGCATCGGCTCGGCGAAATCGGCCCCGATCACCTTTCCCGTAAATCCGTTGACGGATGCGACGGCTACACTGATGTCGAGCGTCCCGGCGCACAGATCGAGGTATTGGCCCTGCGGTCTGCGGTCGACGCGAAGGTCGGCGATCGCTCTTCGGCGCCAGACGCGATCGATGTTCATGCTGAGCAGATGGTTCAGCAAGTCGTAGCGGGGAGCGATCTCCGAAAAAATTCCGCGCACGTACTCGCTCTTTTCGGCGCCGCCTTCGGCCGCGCGGATCGCTGTTTCGTCTTCCATGGCAGTCGGCGGTTCGAGTGAGTGACGGGGCGCGTGGGAGTGGCGGAAGCTAACTTACTGCGGCAAATGTCAGCTGGAGCCGCCTCTCCCCCGCTATCGAGTCTCTCGGACCCCGGTGTCGTCGCGCAGGCGAGAAAGGGGTCCGAGGCCGCGTACTGCGAGCTTCTTGCGCGCTACGAGCGACCCGTTTTCTCCCTGATCTTCCGAATGGTGCGGGATCGCGAAACGGCCGAAGACCTGGCCCAGGAAACCTTCATCAAGGTCTTGAACAACCTCGACCGCTACAGCCCGGAGTTCAAGTTCTCGAGCTGGCTGTTCAAGATCGCCAACAATCTTACGATCGATCATCTCCGTCGCCGGCGGGTAGATACCATCAGTATAGAAGGAGCGCCTGACGCCGTTACCGCGGAGAGCGCCAGAGCGACTGCGATCGCGGTCGTGTCCGCGGGTGAGTCGCCTCTCGAGGAGCTCGAGTCGAGGGAGCTCGGCACTGCGATCGAGCGGGCCATCGGTAAGCTCCGTCCCGAGTACAGGGCCTGCATCATGCTGAGGCATGTGGAGGACAAGTCATATGAAGAGATCGCGGAGATCGTCAAGCTCCCTCTCGGTACGGTCAAGACCTACATCCACCGGGCTCGTCACGAGCTGAGAGTCGCCCTGGGAGAAGTGCGCTAGAATGCAACTTCAGGGCGTCCTCGTTTCCGCTCATCTCTTTTCAGCTTTGCTGAAACCCGGGGCACCGCCGCCCCGTATTCCTTTCGTGAGGATCTTTTGACAGACGACTTCCAGGACGAAGAGTTCGCGCCAATCGCGGCAGCAATGAAAGAGCTGCCCGCGTTTTCGCCGTCTCCGGACTTCGCGGACAAGGTGATGAAGCGGGTCCGGATCTCCGGCGCTGCACAGGTGCCGGTTGCCCGGGAGACGATGGCCGCGGCACGCTCGTACCACTATCCTCCTGAGCGCCGGGTCCCCGCACCCACGGCCCGGGAGGACCTGCGACGTTCGGTTCCCGCGCGTCTGGCGGTAACCGCGCTCGTGACATCGCTGGGCGTCACGATGACGGCTGTGGCGCTCGCCGTCTTCTTCGATGTCAACCTCTTCCTTCTCGTCAGCCGCGTTTTCGGCGCGAGCACGATGACGTTCCTCGCGAGCCTGGCAACCGACGCCTCTGCCTCGGCAGCCCTCACAGCGTCGAATACTGTTGCGGCGGCCGGAACGGCTACCGGAGTCATAGCAATCGGATCCTTTGCGGCCGGAGTGGTCGCAACCACCGCCGCGCTGCGCGCGGCCGCATCCGCAAGCCGGAAGGCCGCCTGACAATGCGTCGAATCGCGATTCTTTTTTCCCTCGTCGTGACGGCATCGATGGTTCCCGGAAAGCGAATTCGCGCGGAAACCATGGCTCCCGTGGTGCACGCGTCCATCGCTGCGGCACACGTCAACGGCCTGGTTGGCGAGTTCCAGGTGGCGGCTGCAAGGCCGCGTGCTGAGAAGCGAGTGCTGCAGACCTATCGGCACAGCACCGGGCGTTCGCTCGGTATGGCGATCAGCTGGCTTGCTATCGTTGCACTTGTCGGGTTCGTTCTCATGGCGTTTGGAGCCGACAAGCTCGATATCGTCATCCGCACGATGCAGGACGGAGTGGGCAAGTCTCTGGGAAGCGGGCTGCTTGGCCAGCTTGCGATTGTGCCTGCGGCAATAGGGGTGGTGGTGCTGCTCGCCGCGACTCTCATCGGAATTCTGCTCATCCCGCTCGGTCTCGTTGCTTTCATGTTCCTCGTGGCGGGGGTTGCCATGTTCGGGTTTATCGCCGCCCTCACGATGACCGGCGCGGCCATCACGAGGAACAGCCGCGACGAGACACCCAACGGAGCCATGCTGCGATCATTTGTTGCCGGCACGGCCGTGTATCTCGGGCTCTGGCTGGTCGCAGCCGCTCTCAGCGGGGTTCCGCTACTGGGTGTAGCGCTCCAGTCTTTTGCCTCAGCAGTGACCTTCATCGCCGTTACAGCCGGCTTCGGAGCAGTAATGCGTTCCTGGTGGCAGGGCAAGTTCAAGCGAGCGCAGCTGGCGGCCTGACAAGTCGTTAGCGGCGCGGCTATCGAACCCCGGTGGTACGAGCCATTGTCGCAAGCCCGGCCCCCCGGAGCGACCCCGGATAACGCAATCTGAACGTCGCGAAGTCGAGCGGAGCGGGTGACCGCCTGCCGTAACCACCGAAAAGCGAGTTGCCAGACCGGAGCCGAGCAGTCGCAGTGACCAGCTGGCGCGTTCCACAACTCGGGCGGTCTTAGACTCGCCGCTCGCACTGCTCGGCGCAGGTCTGGCAACTCGCAGTTCATCTCTCACTGAGTACCCGATTGACACGAGTGACCGGAAGAAAGAAGGGGCTCTCTGTCGAGAGCCCCTTCTCTTTGAACGTCCGCAGCAAGCTGCGGATCCCAGATACCGCTACCCAATAGGAACGATGTGGGCGTTAGTGTAGGTCAGCACGCCACCGTGGAAGAAGTTCTCGCTGATCGTGGCCGTAGCGGTACCTGTGAGTGTCGTCGTTGTACCGAACTGCGTACGAACGATCTGCGTGACGCTCATTCCGCTTGGAACGACCTCGGTGACCGTCAGCGTCGCGAACGTGGTGCTCGCGGTGGTTCTGATGAAGATGATCGCGCACTGGCCCGGGCCAATGGTGATCGTCGGGGCGACCTGGTCACCCGCAACTGTGTTAGCTGCGGTGATGTTGAAGGTGTACAGACCGGCCGGGCTCGTGGCGCTCTTGCAGACTTTCGCCTGGCCTGGAGTCTCGGTGCCCGGGAATGCGGCCTGTCCGAGACCGAAGTTGGTGGTGGCGCTGGGTACGTTGTTGAACGTCAGCACGCCGCCATGGAAGGTGTTCTCGAACACCGTCGCTGTCGACGTTCCAGTGATAGTCGAGGTGACACCAGCCTGGATGCGGGTGATGCTCGAGAGCGTCGTTCCCGGCTGTGCGACTTCGGTTACCGTCAGCGTCGCCGGCTGCGTGCTCGTCACGGTCCTGATGAACACGATCGCGCACTGACCTGAGGCGAGCGTCGCCGAGGTTGCGACCTGGTCACCGGCTACCGTTCCGGTTGCACTGATGTTGAAGGTAAAGTTCCCCGTCACCGTACCCGCTTTGCAGACCTTGACCTGGCCCGGCGTCTCAGTGCCAGGGAACGTGGTCATCTGGGGAAGCCCGGGTGGTGGCGGTGGAGGCGTCAGGGCGACGTTGAAAAAGGTCGCAACCGCTCCATGGTTGCCACTGACGGTAAACGATACCCCCGGGCCGGCGAGTGTCCGTGTCCCGAGATCATCGACAGCTGTGATGTGATCCAACCTGAACGTCGCACCGGGGAGAATCTCCTCGATGATCGTGATCGTCGCGGCCGTACCGCCAGCAGCCGCACGCTCGAAGACGACGCTGCAAGTTCCCGGCGTCAACGTTGCCGAAGCAGACAGCAGGTCACCGCTCTGAGTGCCTGTCGCGGTAACATGGAAATGGTACGATCCCGCCGGACTCGCTGCATCCTTGCACACCGTGACTTTCCCGTTCGTCTTGACGCCCGGGTACGGTACGGTGCCGAGTGCCGCAAGAGGAGCGGCATCGGACGGCATGCTTACAGACTCGCTCGCGATCGGATCAGTTGGTGAACTGTCGCATGCCACTACTCCGAGACCCACTGCAGCACATAGCGCAGAGGCTCGAATCCCTTTACCCAGATACTCTAACATTGCTCCCCCGAGAGTTGATCATCGTTCCCGCATATCTGCGGTCGCCCCAGTGGCGACAACGATTGCAGGCAGAATCCACTATCACCCCAGCGTGAGTGGTTCCGGGGGCTCCATTCGCAAACTGTGGGCCGTTGGGAAACCGGAACTGTAAGGGACGCCATTCAGATTCACCCGATAAACCCGCGGTTTTTCATCGCGATCCTCCAGCTTCCCCTGTCCGGCCAAAGTGAACGCTCCGCGGAACCGAATTTGCCTCACAATCTTCGAATGACCCTGAAAGGCTATGATGTAGGGGTTCTCCTGAAGGCTACCGTAAGAGAAGCATGGAAGGACAACCTCCTCGGCCTCTCCGCACAGGCGGCTTACAGCTTCTTCTTTTCGCTCTTTCCGATTCTTCTCTTTCTTGCCCCTCTCTTCAGTCTCATCGGGAACAAGCAGGAGGTAGTCAATAGAATCCTGACCCGCATCTCCGTCGCCCTCCCTGCCGAGGCGTACACCATGCTGCGCAACGTCGTGAAAGACGTCGTCTTCAGTCAGAATGCGCCAGGGCTGATCTCGATCGGGATCCTGCTGGCCGCATTCTCGGGATCCGCAGTGATCGATACGTTGATGGGAGCGCTCAACGCGGCATATGGGGTTCACGATCCGCGGCCGTGGTGGCGCAAGCGATTCATCGCGATCGGATTCACCGCGGCAGCGGGAATCGTCGTCAGCTTTGCAACGATCGTGATGGTCGCCGGTGAAGGACTGGTCGACTTCATCGCCGGCATCGTTCGAATTCGTGGTGACACCGCGCGACTGTGGGAGGTTGTCCAGTACCCTGTGGCGCTCGTAGTCCTCATCGGTTTTATCTGGCTGCTTTTCTACTTCCTTCCATACGCGAAACAGAAGAAGAGCCACGTTCTGGTCGGCTCCATCTTCACCCTGTCGCTCTGGATCGTGATCACTCTCGCGTTCCGGTATTACGTCGCCAACTTCGCTTCCTACAACAAGACGTACGGAACGATCGGGGGAGTGATCATTCTCCTGACTTGGATGTACTGGACAATGCTTGCGCTCCTCGTTGGTGGAGAACTGAACGCGGAGCTTTGCGCAGGAACGGGCAGACCGGACGCCGCGCTGCCGAAGCAGCCATCCGAGGCGATACGCGACGCCGCAATCGCCGAGAGCGCGCGCTTCTAGCCGGCTGCGTGGGTGTAAGCCTGCCTGATACGCTCCGCAGTGCTGATAAGGGCCCGGGCGGCTGGCGAATCTGGCTCGCTCACCACGATGGGCACGCCTGTATCTCCCCCTTCGAGAACCTGCGGATAGAGAGGAACCTGACCAAACAACGGCACTCCAAGCTCGTTCGCGAGGCGCTCACCCCCTCCCGATCCGAACAAGCGCATATGCTTGCCGCAATGCTGGCATTCGACCCAGCTCATGTTCTCCACGACACCGAGCACAGGTACGTCCACTCGCTGGAACATCTTCGCGCCGCGAAGGGCGTCGCCTGCGGCCACCTCCTGCGGAGTGGTGACGATGATAGCGCCACTCACCCGCGTTGCCTGCACGAGCGAGAGCTGCGCATCGCCGGTACCCGGAGGCATATCCACGAGGAGGAAGTCCAGCTGGCCCCAATTCACGTCACGAAGGAACTGTGTGATCACCTTCATGATGATCGGGCCCCGCCAGATCGCCGGCTGATCGCGCTCGATGAGAAAGCCGATGCTTACGAGCTTGAGCCCGTGTGCATCGAGCGGAATGATCCGCGCATCCGCATCAACCTGAAGCGGCTGGTCCACCCCCATCATTCGCGGAAGGTTGGGACCGTAGATATCCGCATCCATGAGTCCCACGCGGGCACCCGCAGCCGCCAGCGCGACGGCGAGATTAGTGGCGACGGTCGATTTTCCGACACCACCCTTTCCGCTCGATACGGCGATGACCGTTCCCAGGTTCGGATAGTTCACGGGCACGGGAGCGGGTACTGCGGCCTTCTGGGACTTTGGCTCCTGGCCGACCACCGGCAGCGAGCGCGCCCTTCCCTCAGGTCTCGCAGCCGGCGGCAGCGCTTCGTTCGTATCTGCCGGCCGGACCGGCGTCCCGCCGGGCTGCGCTGCATCGCGAAGATCGACTCGAACCTCAGTGACTCCGCTCAGCTGTTCCACCGCCTGTCGTGCATCGCGCACAAGCGTAGCGTCGTCGGAGGCGGAAAGAAGAATGCTGAACCTCACCTTTCCGTCCACCGTCGTCGCGATGTCTCTCACCATCCCGGCCTCCAGGATATTCAGGCCGAGGCGGTTATTCCGTACGCTCGAGAGGGCGGCATCGATGCGAACCTGGAGGTTGTCGGACATGCAATGAAATTAACAGCCGGCCATTCGCTCCAAGAAACCTTACCACCGAAGCCACAGAGAAAGGCCGAGGCCACAGAGCCTGCCGGTGATTATTGGAACCCATAGATCTATGGCCCCGGGTTTCTTATCCGTGGCCTCTGTGCTTAAGGGTTTCTGCCAACCCCTCCGACGTCCTCAAGACCACGTCAGGCGCCGCGCGAGTCACCATCCGCGATGCGGACGTCCCGAACCTCGGGCACTCGCTGCTTGACGCGCGCCTTGATTGCAGTCGCGAACATCGCCGGAGATCCGAGGCAATCGGGGCAGCTTCCCTCGATTTTCACACAGAGTAACCCGGACTCGGGCACGAACTCGGCGATCTCGAGCCGGCAATGCTCCATTCGCAGGAGCGGAGTCACCTCGAGCAGCACCTCCGAGATGCTGCTTTCGACCACTGTGAACGAGCGGCCGGAGCCGCGCCGCAACCCCTTCATGCGTGAGAAGATAGAAAGCACGTACGCACGCCGCTACGCTGCGGGCGCGATACCATGTAAGCGGAGCCTGTTTCCCTTGCCCGGTGCTGGTTCGGGTGACACTTTCCACGCAGCATCACCTCCGCCAACCAAGCATGAAATACCCCGAAGTCCGGAACTACGTCGCCGGCGATTTCGTCAAGGGAGAACACGCTTTCCTCGACGTTTACAACCCGAGCGATGGCTCCGTCATCTCCAAGGTTCCCCTGTCATCGCGCGAAGACGTCGATAGAGCTGTCGCGGTCGCCCAGGCAGCCTTCCCGGCATGGTCGAGTCTCCCGATCAAGGAGCGCGTTCAGGTTTTTTACCGCTACCGAAGCCTGCTGGAGCGGGACATCGACGAGCTGACCGCCCTCGTTACCGAGGAAAACGGCAAGGTTTATCCGGAAGCGAAAGCCGAAATCCTGAAGGCGATGGAGCTGACCGAGTTCGCATGCTCGCTGCCGCAGATCACTGCCGGTGAAGTCCTCGAGGTCAGCCGCGGTGTCGAATGCCGGATCGAGCGTTTTCCCCTTGGAGTCGTTGCGTCCATCGC
>DATAIM010000228.1:0-3142 GCA_036262655.1 Gemmatimonadaceae bacterium
TGGCCTGCCGACAGGCATCCAGGGGATTGCGATGAACATCGGCGGCGTTCTCCTCATGTCCTTTATCGGATCGCTTGCGCAGAGTGCCGCTGCACAGGCTGCGTTCGCCGTCGGCTACTCGCAGCTGTTCTCGTTCATAACGTGGACATCGATCGGCCTCATGGGTGCGGCCTCAGCTGTCGCCGGACAGAACCTCGGCGCAGGGAAGCCTGATCGAGCGAACGAAGCGGTTCATGTCGCTGCGCGTTACGGGGTCACCGTCGCGGGAGTGGTCGGCGCCTTCTTTCTTTTTATGCCTGAGCAGCTTCTCGCGGCCTTCGGTATGAACGATCCGGCTGTCGTTAACATCGGCACTCAGCTGCTCCGTGTTCTGAGTCTCTCCGGGTTCTTCATCGCTGTTGCTCTCACTTATACCGGCGGTCTGCAAGGTACCGGGGATACGAAGAGTCCTCTCTACATCTCGATCATATCGCAGATCGTGGTACCCCTTGGTATCTGCTTTATCATCAAGGAGACCGGAACGCTGCAGCCCATCCACATCTGGATTGCGATCCTTGTCGGGCACGCAGCGAGGTGCGCGCTGAGTGTAACGAGATTCAATCAGCAGAACTGGCGCAACATCAGGGTGGACATCGGAGCGACGCGGGCATAGCGAGGCGATACGGCGGGTTATCGCTTCGCGCCTGTTGCCGAGAGACCGTAAACATTCGATAGAATGCAGTCCGACACCGTGGCCCGCAGTGTGCGCAACCTGAAGTGCTGCAGGTCGTCCTGACTCTGGTGGCGTGACCACGCGCGTATCCCATGCGTTGGCCACCGGGAAAGGAGCACATGAGGATTGGCATGATCGCATCGGATGAAGCAGGCAAGGGCCTGAGCCTCGCAGAAGGCACCGGCCTATATCGCCTGCTCGTAGAGAGTGTGAAGGACTATGCGATCTTCGTTCTCGATCCCGAGGGTCGGGTAGCGAGCTGGAACGAAGGCGCCCAGCGAATCAAGGGCTACGCTCCCGAAGACATCATAGGCAAGCACTTTTCGACTTTTTACCCCGAATCCGACATCGCTTCCCGAAAGCCATGGATCGAGCTTGAAGTCGCCGCGCGCGACGGACGGCTCGAGGATGAAGGATGGCGCGTGCGTAAGGACGGCACGCTCTTCTGGGCGAACGTCATAATCACTGCGCTCAGAACCAACACCGGCGAGCTGGTGGGCTTTGCAAAAGTGACGCGCGACCTTACCGAGCGACGGCGCTCGGAGCTCCGGGCGGTCGAGGCAGCAAGACGAATCGCAAAAGCGGAAGCGTCAAACCAGGCGAAGAGCGAGTTTCTTGCCGCGATGTCGCACGAGTTGCGGACACCTCTCAACGCCATCGGCGGCTATGCCGAGCTGATGGAGCTTGGGATAGGGGGCGAGATCACCGAGCAGCAGGCCGAGTATATCGCACGGATCCGCAGCAGCCAGCAGCACCTGCTCGGAATTATCAACAGCCTTCTGAATTACAGCCGGATCGAGGCGGGTCAGGTGACATATGAGATCGAGCCCGTACGGCTGCGCGAAGTCGCGAACACGGTGATGCCATTGCTCGAGCCACAGGCAGGGGCCAAGGAAATCACGTTCGATAAAGTGCGCTGTCCGGGAAATCTCGTAGCGCTCGCGGACCGCACGAAGCTGGAGCAGATACTCCTGAACCTGCTTTCGAACGCAGTGAAGTTCACGCCCTCTGGCGGGCGGATAGGAGTGATCTGCAGCGAAAGCGGTGACCGTGTCGTAATCGCTGTGTCCGACACGGGGCCTGGCGTTCCGCCCGACAAACTCGATGCGATCTTTGAGCCCTTTGTTCAGATCGGCCGGAACCTCACGAGCCTGAATGAGGGAACGGGGCTGGGTCTCGCGATCAGCCGTGACCTCGCCCGCGCGATGGGCGGTGACCTGACGGTCGAAAGTCTGCTCGGCTCGGGCAGCACGTTCATGATTACACTGCCGAGGGCAGAGGGCTCCCCGGCAATTGGCCACCAGGCCAACGAGCACGGCGCTGGGCCGGAAGCATCTAATCAGACTCTTGGCAACCAGCGAATAGCTGACGCTGACAGTTAACAGCTATCAGCCTGGGTTTGCGATCGCATCAGCAGCACGAGCCGTTAGTCGCGAGCGTTAGCCATTCGCTATTTGCGGGAGTGGCCCAGCACGACCCGGGCATTACGCTTCAACCCGGAAAGTTTCGCGCGCTTCATTGGCGACCCCTTGAAGGCGTCGCGAAATTCTGCGTCGTCCATCGCCAGAATCTCGCGGGCGAGCGTCGCCGCATCCTTGCCTGAAATGACTGCGCGAGGAGCAAGCGCCGCTTCACGGAGCTCCTGCGAAAAGCTGACGTTCCACGGGCAAATCTCCTGGCAGATGTCGCAGCCGTAGAGCAGCTCTCCTACGTCGGGCCGTAGTTCTTCAGGAATATCTCCCTTGGCTTCGATCGTGACGTACGAGATGCATCTCGTTGCGTCCAGAATCCGCGGTGCCACGAAAGCGTCGGTCGGGCATGCGTCGAGGCACCGCGTGCAGGTGCCGCAGCGGTCGTGCTCGAATGGCGCATCGGGCTCGAGCTCCAGCTCGAGGAGCAGTGCACCGATGAAAAAGAAGGAGCCGATCTTCGGATTTACGAGATTCGTGTTCTTGCCGAACCAGCCCAGGCCTGCGCGACGCGCGAGGTCGCGCTCGAGAATTGGCCCGGTGTCTACATAAGCCTTTCCGCGGATGGGGCCGCCCAGATCGTCTTCCATCCATAATCTGAGAGCCTCGAGCTTTCGCCACATGACGTCATGGTAGTCATCACCGCGAGCGTAGCGGGCAATAGGTCCGCTCGGGGACGTTCCTCCGTAATTCAGGCCCACTACGACTGCGCTGACCGCTCCTGGAAAAGGGCGTCGCGTGTCCTCCCTCTTCTCGGCGCCGCGAACCAGGTATTCCATGTCACCAGCGAATCCCTGCTCGATCCATCTCTTGTAGGCAGCGGCGGACTCGGCTGGACCAAGCGCAGTAATTCCAGCGAGGTCAAAGCCCAGACCGAATGCCTGCGCCTTGATGCGGTCCTCGAGACTGAGCCGGGCAACTGCGGATGGAGCGGCTATCATCAGTCCTTTACCGCCCACAG